>NZ_JBAKHX010000006.1:0-203799 GCF_036906915.1 Micromonospora sp. CPCC 206061 | reverse complement strand
TGTCTTCCTAAGGAACGACATGGCTACGAACTTTGGGGCCGGGGGCGGGGCGGGCTTAGGGGGCTAGTTCGACGCAGCAGGCGCCGGGGCGGGGGACCAGGCGGGCCTGGACGCCGGTGGCGCCCAGGCCCTCGACCAGGCCGGCGACGAAGGTGCGGTTGAGGCCGCACACCAGCGCCGTGTGCCGGCTCCTCAAAGCGTGGAACGGGCAGTTGTGCAGCAGCACGCGGCCGGTGCCGTCGGGCTGCGGTTCGAAACCCAGCAGGTCGAGGGCCGTGGTCAGGTCTGAGCCGTCGCCCGCCAATTGGGTGCCGATGTCGCGGCCCCGCTGGCCGGCGTGGCGGTGCGCGGCGTCCCCGGCGTTGCCGGGGTCGCCGGCGACGGCATCGGCCAAAATCTCCGCCATCAGCTCATAGCGCCGTTCCGGCACGGTCACGGACACGCCGTCGCCGGCCAGCTGGTACACCTTCGGCGCCCGCCCGCGGCCGCGCGGCTGGTCAGCGGGCGCCTCGTAGTGCGCGCGCAGCAGCCCGGCGTCGACGAGCTTGTCGAGGTGGAACGCCGCCAGGCCGCGTGACATCCCTCGCGCGTCGGCGGCCTCCTCGCGGCTGACCGGGTGTCCCTGGCGCCGGACGTAGTCGTACAGCGCCCGGCGCGACGGGTCCGCCAGCGCGATCACGGCGTTCCAGCGATCCTGCACCCGAACCAGATTATCACCAACATGTGCTGTTGAAATTTCCGGTGAGGAGGTACAGGATGGCGAATAACAACAACGCTGATTGGTGAAATATGGAACGCGCCAAACGTCCGGTCACGGCGCTGGCCGGCCCCGTACGGGCAGCCGCTGCACCCGGCGCTGGTCGCGGTGCCGATCGGCGCCTGGATCGCCAGCATGGTCTTCGACGTCGCGTCGCACGTCGTGGCCGACGGGCAGCTCCTCGCCGAGGGCCGGGCGGCGGCAGTCGCCTCGCACCCGGGCTCGTCTTCGGACACTTCGCCCTGGCGGTCGCCGGGCTGCTGCTCTGGATCGGCTATCTCGTGACCGACGAGTCGGGCCTGGCGTGGGCGGCGTTCGTCGCGCTGCTGCCGGTGGCACTGCTCGGCTTCACGATGCTGTTCCGGTGGCTGTCCGCCCGCAGCGCGGGCACCGTCGACTCGCGCCTGCCCGTTCCGGTCGTCGCCGCACACGGCCTGTTCGCGGCCACCACCCTCGTACTGGTACTGCTGGCCGCGCTCGGGGCCGGAGAAAGCTGAGGTCGCCATGACCACGCACCGCCCATTCGTGATCGTCGGCGCCGGCCTGGCCGGAGGCCGGGCCGCGCAGACCCTGCGCGAGGAGGGCTACGACGGCCAGGTCGTCCTGATCGGCGACGAGACCGAGCCGCCGTACGAGCGGCCGCCGCTGTCCAAGGGGCTGCTGCTGGGCACCACCGAAGCCGAAGACGTCTACCTGCACCAGGCCGGGTGGTACGGCAAGCACGACATCGACCTGCGCACCGGCACCCGTGTCACCGCTCTCGATCCGGCCAGCCACCGGCTCGAACTCGGCGGTGGCGGGCACGTCGACTACGACCGCCTGCTCCTTGCCACCGGATCGCGCCCCCGCCCCCTGCCGGTACCCGGTGCCGACCTCGAAGGCGTGCTGAGCCTGCGGAACCTGGCCCAGAGCTACCGCATCGGCGCCGCCCTCACCGAAGACGCTCACGTGGTCGTCGTCGGGGCGGGCTGGATCGGCCTGGAGGTGGCCGCCGCCGCGCGCGCCCGCGGCGCGGCCGTCACCGTCGTGGAGAGTGCCGCCGCGCCGCTGCGGCGCGTTCTCGGCGACGAGATCGCCGCCGTCTTCACCGACCTGCACCGCGACCATGGCGTCCGCTTCCGCTTCGGCGCTCAGGTGCGCCGGCTGCTCGGCACCGGCAGGGTGTCGGCGGTCGAGCTCGCCGACGAGACCGTCCTCACGGCCGACGTCGTGATCGTCGGCGTCGGCGCCCAACCCAACACCGAGCTCGCCGCCGCAGCCGGCCTGCCGGTGGACAACGGCGTCCTCGTCGACGACGGCCTGTGTACCGCCGAACCCGCCATCTGGGCGGCCGGTGACATCGCGAACGCCCACCACCCGCTGCTCGGCACGCGGGTGCGGGTCGAGCACTGGGCCCACGCGCTCCACTCTGGCCCCGCCGCCGCCCGCGCGATGCTCGGCCGCGCCGTCAGCTACGACCGGCTCCCGTACTTCTACACCGACCAGTACGACCTCGGCATGGAGTACACCGGCCACGCTCCGCCCGGCTCATACGACCGGGTCGTGGTGCGGGGCGACACGGCCAAGCGCGAGTTCATGGCGTTCTGGACCGCTGGCCGGCGCGTGCTGGCCGGCATGAACGTCAACATCTGGGACGTCAACGAACCGATCGAACAGCTCATCCGCGACGGCCACCCCGTCGACCTGGCCGAGCTCGCCGACCCCGACGTGCCGCTCGACAACGTGACCCGCGCTCACTCGTAGCGGATTCGCGGGTCGAGCCAGGCGTAGCGCAGGTCTACGTCACCATACATATATTGAACTCTATATTCCTCTGTTCCGGGTTCGGCATGCCGAGCCGGCCGCGTCACCGCCGGAAGGCGTGGCGATAGAGGCGTGGTGGTATCCCCCGCCGCCTGATGAACTGCTCGCGCAACACGGTGGCGTTGGCGTACCCCACTCGCCGGGCCACCTCCTCGATCGGCAGCGTCGTGGACTCCAGCAGTTCCTCGGAGCGGATCAACCGCTGGTGTAGCACCCATGCGTGCGGCGTCGTCCCCGTCACCGCCCTGAACCGGCGGCTGAACGTGCGGGTGCTCATCAGTGCACGCCGCGCCAACTCGCTGACCGGCAGCGGTCGATGCAGGTTCGCGGTCGCCCACGTCAGGACGGCGGACACCTGTTCCTCGTCGCCGTCCACGGGCGCTGACGTCGGTGCGAACTGAGCTCGGCCGCCATCCCGGTAGGGCGCGACGATGTGGCGGGCGACCGCGTTGGCCACCGTCGAGCCGTGCTCCCGGCGGACCAGGTGCGCGTACAGGTCGATGCCCGCGCCTCCGCCGGCGCCGGTCAACAGCTGGCCCTCGTCCACGTACAGGACGCGGGGCACCACCTCGATCGCCGGGTAGCGTGCCGCGAAGTCGTCGACGAACCTCCAGTGCGTAGTGGCGCACAGGCCGTCCAACAGGCCCGTCGCCGCCACGGTGTACGAGGCGACACATTGACTCGCCACGATCGCGCCACGCCGGTGCGCGGCCACGATCGCGGCGGCGAGCGCGTCGGAGGGCTCGTGCGGCCGCTCCGAGGGCAGCACCACCAGCAGGTCCGCCTCGGCGAGCCGATCCAGACCTTCCCCCACCGTGAACGACATGCCGAGGTCGGTCGTCAGTCGTCCGGGCCGATCGGTACACGACACCAGGTCGAACGTGGGCAGGCCCGGCGCACCGGCGTCCCCGAACACGTCCGTCACCTGACCGAGACTCGACGTGTGCACCCGGTCGGGCACGTAGACGGCGATGGACGAGAACCCGGTCATGGCAACCCCGTTCGTGACAGCTCGCTGCGACGGACGGATAGGCACGGTAGATCAGCGCGCTTACATATCGCTGTCGCGACGCTGACGGGGAAGGCCGCCAGCGGCCTTCCCCGTCACTTTCGTCTCCGGCTGTGTACCGCTACCAGGGATTCGTGCAGCCGTAGCCTGATCCGTTGAACAGGCAGGCCCGGAACCGGTAGGACGTTGACGCATAGGTCAGGGCGCCGCCGGTGTGCTGGACGCCGTCACCGGTGTTCTGGCGCGACGGTCCCCACTGCCAACCGTTGCCGTCGCCCCGGTTGATCTGCAGCACGATCGCGTGTCCCTCCCGCCAGTTCTGGAGGCCGGGCGCCAGCGCGGCCCAACCGTACTGGTAACCCCCGTACCGGCCGGCGCGCAACTCCACGTACGAGCCGTCGAACCAGATGCCGGGCACCGGGCTGAACCGGCCGGTGGTCTGCGTGACCTGAGCCTCGCTGATCCGCTCGGCCGGCGCCGCCTGGGCCGGACCGGCAACGACCAGAGCGCCGGCCACCGCTCCGATCAGGGCGAGTGCGACCGCCGCCGCGCGCGTCGTCAACTTGCGCAACGTTTCCCCCATCTTCCATTGTGGACACATAATGGCGTCCACGACCAGGACAAGATCACCACTGGAGCGCGCCGCCGACCAGAGGTAACACCGCCACAAAACGCAGGAATCCTGCCACGCGGGCGACTGACGCTAGGGCAGCTCCGCGAGGCGGCGGGTGAGATACCGGCGTTCCGGCTCGGTGGCCACGAGTGCCAGGGCCTGCCGGTAGCTGGCCGCCGCCTCGGCATGGCGACCGAGGCGGCGCAGCAGGTCGGCCCGCACGGCCGGCAGCACCGGCGCGTGGGGAAGGGCGCCGGTTGCCAGCTCACTCGTGAGCCGGGTCGCGATCAAACCGTGGTACGGGCCGAAGTCCATCGGTACCTCTCTCGGTCGGGTACCCAGACGACGAACGGCGTCCGCCGAGATGGACACACCCGTCCGAGATTTTCTGTCACGTTCCTGGCTCGCCGTGTGTCAACGCATCAGAGACACGACGAACGAGAAGGAGCCAGTCATGGAGTCACGACTGTCGAACCCGCAGGATCTGGTGCCGGAGCTGAAGGAGCTTTCGGCGGCGCTCTACAAGGTGACCGGCAACGGCTCGGTGCCGCGGCCGACGATCGGCCTGATGCAGCTGCGCGCCGGCCAGATCGTGGGTAACACCTACCTCACCACTCTCCATTCGACCACCCTGCGCAAGACGGGGGAGTCCGAGGAGCGGATCACCGCGGTGGCGACCTGGCAGGACGCCACATACTTCACCGAGGCCGAGCGGGCGGCGCTGGCACTGGTCGAGGCGGTGCTACAACCGTCGGCGCACAGCGAGCGGGTCACCGACGAGCTGTACGCCCGGGTGAGCGAGCACTACGACGAGAAGGCGCTGGCCACGCTGGCGATGGTGATCGGCCAGGTGAACTTCTTCGTCCCGCTGGCCATCATCGGCAAGCCGCTGCCCGGCGTCCCGCCCACACGGCAGTGGAGGCAGCGCGGCTGAGTACCCTCTGCTCATGCGGGTGGGCATTGTGATCCTTCCTGACCAGCGGTGGTCGGAGGCGGCGCGGCGGTGGCGGCTGGCCGAGGAGTACGGGTTCGACCAGGCGTGGACGTACGACCACATCGGTTGGCGCGACCTGGTCGACGGCCCGTGGTTCGACGCCGTGCCGACGCTGACGGCCGCGGCGATGGTCACGTCGCGGATCCGCCTGGGCACCATGGTCGCGTCGCCGAACTTTCGCCACCCGGTGCACTTCACGCGGGAGGTGACGGCGCTCGACGACGTCTCCGGCGGCCGGCTCACCCTCGGGCTGGGCGCAGGCGGGATGTCGTACGACGCCTCGGTGCTCGGGCAGCCCGCGCTCACGCCACGGCAGCGCGTCGACCGGTTCGCCGAGTTCCTCGGGCTCCTCGACGCGCTGCTGCGCGATGGCCACGCCGACTACGCCGGCGAGTACTACAGCGCGGTCGACGCCCGCGGCACGCCGGGATGCGTGCAGCGGCCGCGGGCGCCGTTCATCGTGGCGGCGAACGGGCCGCGCTCGATGCGCCTCGCAGCGCGGTACGGGCAGGGCTGGGTGACCACCGGCGAGCGCGCCGAGGATCTCGACGCGTGGTGGCGGTCGGTCGCGGCGCTCGCCGAGCGGTTCGCCGAGGCCGAGGCCGGCGCGGGGCGCCGGCCCGGCGAGGTCGACCGCGTGCTCTCCCTCGACGCCGCGCCGGTCTTCTCGCTGTCCAGTGTGGACTTCTTCGCTGACGCGGTCGGCCGGGCGGGGGAGCTGGGCTTCACCGACGTCGTCACGCACTGGCCGCGCGAGAGCAGCTGGTACGCGGGCAGCGAGACCGTCGTCGAGTCAGTCGCCCGCGATGTGCTGCCGGTACTCGGGAAGGACCAGTCATGAATCACGACGACGAACGCCACCTGCGCCGCGCCATCGCGCTCGCCGCCGAGGCCCGCGCGGGTGGAAACCCGCCATTCGGCTCGCTCCTCGTGGGTCCGGACGGCGACGTGCTTCTCGAGGAGCGCAACACCTCCATCACGGGAGACGACATCACGGCCCACCCGGAGCTGAAGGTCGCGCGGTGGGCGGCGCAGCACCTCGATCCGGCGACCGCCCGGCGCTCCACTATGTACACCAGCTGCCAACCCTGCAACATGTGCACGGGTGCCATCGAGCGCTCCGGGCTCGGGCGTGTCGTGTTCGCACTGTCCAATGAGCAGCTTCTGACCCTGAAGCCCTCCGGCGGGTTTCCGCCGGTGCCGCAGGACGGGCCGGCGCTGTTCGACGAGGCCCGCCTCCCCGTCGACGGCTACTACACCTGACGATCGCAGGTGGCGCCGTTGAGCCGGACGCTCGCCGGGTCGGGGAGTCCCGGGCCGGTGAGGGCCATGTCGAGGTTGATCGTCTCGCCAGGTGTCAGCGTGTCGGCCCAGCCCTCGTACCAGAAGACGACCTCGCCGCCGTCCTGCTCCCACGCCGACCAGGCCCAGCTGATGGTCGTGCCGGCGGGCAGCACCAAGCGCACCGACCAGCGCATGACGGCGGCCGCGCCGGTGTAGGTGACGGCGACCCGGTGCATTCCCGGCATCGCCGGGCTCGGACCGGCGGAGGCCACCCGGCACGCGGCGGCGGGGTCCGGCGGAGGCCGCAGGCGTACGGTGCCGGAGGCCTCCGAGCGGTTGCCCGCCGGGTCCTCGGCGACCACCACGAAGGCGTAGTCGCGGTCGGGCACCAGGAACTGGAGCCGCACGTTCGCGGCCGCGTCGGCGTAGGTGAACAGGGTGCGGGTGGTGCCGGACAGGCGGTAGACGAGGTACCGGATGACGGCGACGTTGTCGGTCGACGGCGTCCACGCCAGCTCCGCGGTCGCGGGCGAGATCGCCGTGACGGTCGGGGTGCCGGGCTGGTTGGGCGGCTCAGACTCCGCCGGGGCGGTGCGGGTCTGGAATGTCACCGCCGGCGACGCCGGACCGTTGTTGCGCTCGTCGGAGGCGACGACGAAGAACGTGTATGACGTGCCGGGGGTCAGCCCGCCGAAGCGGAACGTCGTGGCGCTGGTCGCGTTGTAGAACATGTCACCGCGGTCCGGCGTGCGCCGCCAGATGCCGTACTGGACGACGCCCCGGTCGTCGACCGCGGGCGCCCACGTCATGGTGGCGTCCGTGTAGGTGATGTCGGTGACCGTGGGTCGGCCGGGCGGCCCAGGCGGCGCCGTGTCCGGCGAGTCGGCGGCGGCCGGCTGGGCCGGCAGGATCGCCACCATCGCGAGTGTCGCAACCGCCAGCCGTGTCAGGTTCACCCAGCTATCGTCACGGCGTGCATCGATATATGTCAATAGGGGTCGTGTCTGTAGGTTATAGGCTGTGCCCGTGGAGCTGTTCGTTACCAAGAGCGAGTTCGCATACCTCACGCTGCGTGACCGCATTGTCTCGGGTGAGCTGGAGCCGGGCGCGGTCCTCAACCAGGCGACCCTCGCCCCCGCCATCGGCGTCAGCACCACCCCTCTGCGCGAAGCGCTGCGCCGCCTGAAGTCGGAAGGTCTGGCCGAGCTCGACGCCCACCGCGACGCCCGGGCGTCAAGGCGCTCGGCTCCAACCCGCGCAAGAGCGGCAAGACCGGTGCCGGCGAGCGCGACGTGCCGGTCACGTTCGGCGGCTGCACCTTCACCCCCGGCGCCGAACTCCACAGCGACGACGACGGAATCGTGCTCCTGTAGCCGTCCCAGCGCGCGGCGCCGGCCGCGCCCCAGGCGTCACCCGATCCCTCGATCAAGGGCAAACGCACGGGGTTCGATCACTTATCCACGTGCGTTTGCCCTTGATCGACGCGAATGTCCTTGATCGCGGCCCGCGGCCGCCCGCTCGGGCCCGCGGCCCGCGCCCGTGTCAAGATCGTACAAGACGGTCGGGGAAGGGCCGGCGGACAATTGCGGGCATGGGTATGAAACCTGTCAACGTCACCGACGTGCTCGCGTCCTTCACCGACATCTACAGCCCTCGCATCGTGGCCCGGGTCAACGACTACGACGTGCGGATCGCGCACACCCTGGGGGAGCACGTCTGGCACGTGCACGAGGACACCGACGAGTTCTTCCTGGTGCTCGACGGGCAGTTCGACGTCGCGATGCGTGACACCGACGGCGCGGAGACCACGGTGGTGCTCCGTGCCGGTGACACGTTCGTGGTGCCGCGTGGTGTGGAGCACAAGCCGTCGTCGCCCGGCGGGTCGATCCTGATGTTCGAGCCGACCGGCACGTCGACGACCGGCGACCGGCACGAGGGCGACATCCCCGACCACGTCGACAGCACCACCGGGCACGAGCTGACCCCGTAACAACCTTATTCGCCGAGCCGGTGTCTGTACCGGCGTGGATGTCGTACACGCGCCGGCACGTCGACCGTCGTTTGTGGAGGGTCGGCTGCCGGCGTTGTTGCTCGGCTTGCTGTTCGCCGTTCTCGGCCTGTACGTGGTGGTCGCCGCCGGCGCGTACGGCCGCACTTGGGACGAGGGGCTGCAGAATTGGTACGGCGAGGCGGTGCTCAACTGGTACCTGTCCGGTGGGCGGGACGTCGGGTTCATCCGCGACTCCAACCCGCGTGAGTACATGCCGCAGCACGGGCCGTTCGCCGAGGTGCTCATCGCCGCGGTTCAGCGGCTGACCGGGGAGAAGTGGCACACCCGCTCGGGCTGGTCGTCGGCTCACCGCCGGTCATGGTGGCTCTCGCGCTGGTGGGTGTCGGGTTCGTCGCGGCAGACGTGGCGCGCCGCCAGTGGCCGGTCGCTGAGATGCTGGCAGGAGCGCTATTTCTGGTGCCGGTGGCGGCCATCGTGGCCGCGAACGCCACCGTCTACAACGGACTGCGGCACTTCCTGTTCGTAGTACCCGGAATGATCCTGCTGGCGATGGTCGCGACCATCCGGTTGTGCCGGCGCACGGCGCTGGTGGCGGTGCTCGCCGTGATTCTGGCCGCCGGCCACGCGGAGGCGGCGGTCGCCGCGGCCCGGCTGCACCCGTTCGAGTACATGTACTTCAGCCCTCTCGCGGGCGGGTACCGGGGAGCGCACGCGCGTTACGAGAGCGACTATTGGCGGGCCTGCGAGACGCCGGCCGCCCGGTGGTTGGCCGTGCACTACGGGGAGCACACCGGCGACGAGCGCCCCACGGTCGGGGGCCTCCTGTCACACAGCCGCGAGGCGGCGCTGCCGGACGTCTTCACCGAGGCGGACGCGCCAAGGTTCTGGGTGGACAGCTTCCATCCGGGCCCCCGCGAGGCCTCCTACCGGCCGATTCACCAGGTCATCGTCGAGGGGGTGGTGGTGTGCGCGGTCAGTGTGCGGGATTGAAGCCAACCTTCTCGCGGCTCGTGGTGTCTGTATGGGTAGACGAGGGGGTGGTCGTGGACGACGGCGGGTTCGAGGAGTTCGTGCGTGCCCGGTCGGCGGGCCTGCTGCGCAGCGCTTACCTCCTCTGCGGCGGCGACCCGGGCGCCGCGGAGGACCTCCTCCAGGACGTCCTCGAACGGATGTACCCGAAGTGGCGGCGGATCAGCCGCGACCCGGAGGGGTACGCGCGGGCGGCGCTCGCCAACGCGGCCGCGAACCGCTGGCGCCGCAAGAGTCGCCGGATCACGGAGGCGCCGCTGGAGGCGGCCGCGCCGCGCGGGGTCGCCGGACCGGAACGCGAGGTGACCGACCGAGACCTGGTCGTGCGGGCCCTGGCAACGCTCCCGCCGCGGACCCGCGCGGTTCTGGTCCTCCGGTTCTTCCACGACCTCACCGAGGCGCAGACGGCTGCGGCGCTCGGCTGTGGCGTGGGCACCGTCAAGAGTCAGACCTCACGCGGGCTGGCCCGGCTGCGCGAGTCGCTTCCCGAACAGGACGCCACGTTTCCGGCCGTCCTTCAGGACGCGGTGCGGAGAGGCTGACCATGGTGAACACTACTGAGCGGGTCAACCGGGCGATGTGGGACGCGACTGACCGTCTCCGCCTGGCGCCGGACTTCGCCGACCGGGTCGTGCGCGGTGGGCGCCGCCGGGTGCGGCGGGCCCGGGTACAAGGTGTGGCCCTCGCCGTGGCCGTCGCGATGGCCGGCGGTGGCGCCACGGTGGCGTGGCGGGACGCCACCGCGGGACCGGCTGTGGTGGCCGACTACCGGCTCCTCCAGCCCACCGGCGGCGACCTGGCCGGCGACGCGCGCGTGATCGAGCAGGTGGTCCGGGCCTGGCGTGATGGCCTGCGCCACTCGGAGAGCGGCGACGGCGCGGTGGCGGCGCTGCGCGGCGAGCCGCACGTCTACTGGGCCGGTACAACCAAGGGCGGACCCGCCGCCGTGGTGGTGCAGGCGGGGGCGCGCCGGGATCGGGTGGCCATGGCGGGACTGGTGGCGACCGACCCGGTGAGCAAGGAGTTCCGGCTCGTCGGAGAGGAGTCCGTGGCGCACGGCGTGTCGTGGGTGTACGCCTTCGGGCCGGAGGATCGCACGCTGCTCGCCGTCGACCCCGGCGTGCCGCTCTACATCTCCATGGCACCGGTGACCGGGCCGGACGGCAAGGTCAGCCGCGACTGGCGGCGGATGAGCACTATGGACGGTGTGGCGCTGGCGGAGGTGCCGGCGGGCGGCGACCCGCGCGACGTCCGCGTCCTTGCCCGGCAGGCGCCCCCGGCGGCCCGCGAGCGCGACCCGGCCGGGCTGCACCCGGTGCGGGAAGCCAGCCAGTACGTCGAGCAAGCTGTGGCGCGAGGCGGGCCGGTTCCGGCCTACCTTCCGATCAACCCCACTCGGGCCGACAGCGCTGGGCTGTCCTGGGAGAACCGGAGCGTCGACGGTCCGACCCGGGTGGGACGGCCCACGCAGGTCACCGACGACGGCGGCATCCTGCTCCGGGCGGTGGGGGAGTCCGGCTACGTGGACCCGCTCATCGAGATCCACGGGTCGGGCCGGTGGGAGGTGGTCGCCGGCCTGCCCGACGGGCGGACAGCTCTGCTCAGCGAGATCTTCGGGGCGTCCGATCCGGCGCTCGTGTTCGCCGTGCTGCTCGACGCGACGGGGGCGGTCGACGCGGTGATACCGGGCGGGGCCGCCGATCGGGACGCGCCGGTGCCGGTCCGGGTGCGGCTGCCGGACGGCCAGGGCTGGATCGTGGCGGCGTACGGCTCGTCGCTGGCCTACCGCACCGCCGGCGGCGCCTGGGTCGAGGTCGGCCAGGACGCGGCACTGCTGCCCGATACCGCCGCCGAGGTGCGGGCCGTCACGGCCGGCGGGGTGTCCTCGTCGCAGCCGTTGTAAGGGCGGCGACGGTGCCGGGCCGGTCGGGGAGTGATGGCTGGCCGCCGCGGCGCCCGCCCGATTTCGACGCGCCGACCGAGGAGCCGTGGGGCTTGAACATCGAGCGGGTCGAGGTGGGATGGCCTCCCGGCGGGGGCTCAGGTGAGTACCGCGCCGGCGCGCAGAGTCAGGCCGGTGCCGATGACGAGCACCATCGCTGACGTGGTCAGCGGCCAGGCCGCCACCGCGCCGAGGCGGGCCAACACGCGTACGGGTCGGCGCTCGGCGAGGCTCACCCAACGTTTGACCGCGAGCAGGAGCAGGCCGGCGGCCGTGAGCGTGCCGGCCATGCCAAGGCCGTACGCGAGCACCAGCAGCACGCCGAAGACCGCCTTCCCCGTGCTGACCGAGGCCAGCAGCACCACCAGGGCGGTCGGGCTGGGCACCAGACCGCCGGCGACACCGATGCCGGCCAGCCCCAGCCATCCGGTCCGACGTCCATGGTGGTGGTCGTGACCGTCGTGGTGGTCGTGATCATGGTGGTGGTCGTGATCATGACCGTGCGAGTGGCCGGCTCGACCGCGGACGACGGCGACCAGCATGCCGATCCCGACCGCGATGACGAGCAGTCCGCTGATCACGCCGAGGTAGCCGAGCAGCCGGTCGGCGGCGAACGCCGTACTGGTGCTGATCAAGACTCCCACCAGTAGCACCACGCCGGTATGGCTGAGCGTGACCGTGGCGCCGACGGCCAACGCGTCCAACGGCCGGCCGCGGCGCCCGGCGAGGTAGGCCGCGAGCACGGACTTCCCGTGCCCAGGCAGGGCGGCATGCCCGGCGCCGAGCAGCACCGCGGTCAGCACGGCCAGGACCGCCAGCAGCGGGGTGAGCCGGCCGGCGGCAAACGACTCGATCCGTTGCTCCGCCCAGGTGGGAATTGTCGTCAGCAGCCCGGCGGATTCCGCCGGTGCTGTCGCGGTCGGTGCGCCCGCCACGCCCGTTCCCGGCTCCACCCGCACCTTCGCCGCCGGCACGTTGACGACGAGCGCGTCCGCCGGCGGTATCGCCCTCAATTGCTCGCTCACGCTGTGCTCGGGCAGGAGTGAGTCGATCAGACGCACGTCGCGCCCGACGGCGGTCACCTCCCGGTAACCGGTGCCGTCGGGCCGGTGGTGATTGGCGATGGTCACCGTCGCCGGGACGGACAGCCGCGCGGGCGCCGCGAGGTCGCACGTGAGCCGGGCGCTGGGCAACCCGGGTGAGCCCGGTTCGTAGTCGTAGTCGCCCGTTGTCACCGTCCAGAGCAGGCGCTCGCCGTTCACCTCGACGGCGAACCCGTAGGCCAGCTCCGCGCAGGCGGTACGCGCGTGCCCACGTCGCTCGGCGGCGGTGACCGCGCCGTCGTGGTCCGCGTCCACGGTGCGACGCTCCTGCCGGGTGACGATCTCCGCCGTGTGCACGGCCGCGACCACCCGCACCTGATCGGGCATGAACGTGAGGCCGTGGTACTGGTGGACCTGGAACGGGGCCCCGGTCGGGTGGGCGCTGGCGAGCGCGGCCGGCGCGGCCACCACGAAGAGCAGTCCGAGTACGGTCCACAGGCCCGCCCTGGCCGCCGCCGCGCCGGTGGCGGCGAGCAGCACCCGCCGCGTGGGCATGACGCTTCTCCTGTCGTTCCAGCGGCGGCAGACACTCGGTGGCGCAACGCCCCGGGTGTCTGCCGCCGCCATCGGCCTTCGCGGTTGGTTCAGCCTCCGGCGTAGGTGATGTTTGGCCTCGGGGGCTGGGTCATGCCGTTGCCGATGAAGTAGTCGACGTGGTGGGACTGCATGTAGCCCTTGACCGTCATGTCGTTGCGGTAGGCGGGATTGTGCGCCAGCGTGTAGAGCCGGGTGCTGGTGGGCTGGTTGGTCGTGAAAATGATCAGCTGGTTGAAGCTGGCGTTGGTGTACACGACCTCCTCGCGCCAGTCGCCGAGGATGTCACCGTGGAACGTGGGCTGGACGTTCTGGCTGGCGTCGACCGCACCGTAGCTCGAGGTGGTCACCAGCCGCGGCACGCTGCTGGTGCCGGTCGGGGCGTTCGGGTTCCACTTCTCGATCTTGCCGTCGTTCAGCAGCTCCATGGTGATGTCACCGTCCCAGAACAGGCCCGTCTGGGGCCACGGCCGCAGGGAGGTGTTGGACTGGGTGAGCCGGTTGCTGGGCGCGTTGTAGAGACCCGAGAAGGCCCAGACCTCCATGCCGGGGAACCGGGGGTCGATGTCTCCCACCATGCCCCGGCCGACGTCTGCGGTGCCGGCCTCGACGTGCTGCCAGATCATGTTTCCGGTTGCCGCGTCGTAGTAGTAGTCGCGCAGCCCGCTGGGATTGTCCTGCTGTACGCCGTAGCCCTGCAGGCCGGCCCGGTTGGGATCGATCTTGGCGATGTGGAAGCGGTCGCCGTGGACGACGCCCCGGGGCGCCAGCGAGTACTTCAGGGTGCCGTTGCCGTTCAGCACGAACCCGATCTCGGCGATCTCGTCCTTGCCGTCGCCGTCGACGTCGATCACCCGGGTGTTGTGCCCGTCGGGCAGGTTCTGGCTGCCGCGCAGGAACTTCCACTGCATGGTCAGGGCGCTGCCGGTGAACCGCCAGGCGCTGAACATGAGGTTGAAGTTGCCGGAGCCGATCCGGTTCTTCATGTACGCGACCAGGCTCGGGTTGACCCCGTCGAGGTGGCCGACCGCGAAGCGCGCGTACATCGGGCCGTCGGACAGGTAGTCGGTCGGCACCGGCGAGGTGGCCCGCGGCGCCCCGGTCATGCCGTCGAGGATGGCGATGGCCTGCCGGGTGTTGTCACTCAGGCCGTTGTACGTGGTGCCGTTGCCGAACCGCACGCCGTTGGCGATCCGTACGGCAACCTCCGCACGGCCGTCGCTGTCCAGGTCGTAGACCGTGACGCCGTCGTTGTGACCGACGTTGACCGTCGCGGACCCGCCCTCGATGTTGTTCTGGTTGGTGCTGTTCGGCCCCATGTTGACCGACCAGAGGAACTGCCCGTTGCTCCGGTAGGCCTCGATCGTCTGCGGCGACGTCTGGCGGTCGAGCACGTAGTCGTACTCGCCGTCGCCGTCGAGGTCACCGACCCAGACGAACTTGACCATACCGCCGGAGCGCAACGGCACCCGGACCACCGGCTCGGTGGCGTGGTTGGCGGTCAGCGTGAAGGCGCCACTCGGCGCCTGCTCCACGCCGCCGACCACCGGGCGCACGTGGTAGGCGTTCGCCTGCCCCAAATTCGCCGTCGTGTCGGTGTAGTTTGTGCCGCCGGTCAGGACGGACGCGTTCAGCTTGACCGCCGTGCCGCCGGCCGTCGACCGGTACACGTTGAAGCCGATGCCATCCGGGTCGAGCCCGAGCAGGCGCCAGGCGACGAGGACGCTGCTGGCGCCGGAGCGCACCGCGACGACACCCCGGCCGAGGTTCTCCATCTGCCGGACGCCCGAAGGCGGTGGCGTGGTCGGGGTCGTGCCGCCGGTCGTCACGTCGACGTAGTCGATGTTTCCCAGCCCGTTCGCCGTCGTGGCGGCGAGCCGGATGGTGTTGTCGCCCGCGTTGAGGCTCACCGTCAGCGAGCGGGTGGACCAGGCGTTCCAGGCGCTCGTGGCGTCGAAGGCGAACGCCGCCTGTACGACAGCGCCGTTGACGCTGACGTCGGCGGGGCGCCCGCCGCCGCCGCCGTTGGCGTACCGGATGTCTACTGTGGCCGATCCGGCGGCGGCGGCGTTCACCGTGAACTGGACGGCCGCGTTGGCGGCGTTGTTGGTGTCACAGAACCCGCTGCCGGAGTACCCCGAATGGTTCGATGCGATGGTGCCGTCGCAGGTGGCCGGCGCGGTCTCCGCCTCGTATCGCGTGGTCGCGGCGGATGCGTTGAGAGCGACGAAGACTCCGACGCCCGACAGGAGGGTCACGGCTGACGCGACCGTTACGAGTCGTTTCATGACTGCCCCAAGTGTTCTCCGACCAGTGCCAGGCACTGGATCGCCGCCAGGCCGTACTGGGAACTGGCGTTGGTGGACACGAAGCTGGCCTCGTCGATCGGCTTGAGCACGGCGGGACCCTCGACGCGGGTGGCCCGCCAGGGCGCGTTGCGCGGGTAGCCGGCGTGGCCGGTGTAGAACTCCTGCCACGCCCGCGCCGCCAGGGTCGCGTTGCCGGTCTTGGCGGCGGCGTACGCGGTGAGCCGCGAGTGCGCCTGGCGCAGGTTGAGGTTGCCGAACGACTGGCCGGTCTCGGCGGTCTGCTCGGCCGCCGTGCCGTTGTAGAGCCGGCAGTACTGCAACCAGGCGTCGGTGAACTCGGGTATATCCAGCAGGTCGATCAGCTCGCTGCAGACCTCGACGAGGCCGAACACCGAACCGAGCGACCCGACCGACACGGCCGGCGCGGCGGGCGCGAAGGTGCCGGTGTCCAGATCGTACAGTCCACTGCCCTGGATGAAGCCGTTCGGCATGGCGGCGATGGTGCGCGCGCTGTTGACCAGCTTGCGCAGTGCGATCGGGTCTCCGCCGCGCTCCCACTCGGTGAGGAAGGCCGCCGCCAGGCCGCTCCAGTCAGTGCCGGTGCTGATCGACAGCGCGTGCGGGTCCGGCTCGTACGGCCCTGTGCGGATCTTGCGGATCGGGTCGAGGACCAGGAACGTCCGGTCGCCGTCGACGAGGTCGCGCATCAGGTCGCCGGTGCGCTCGTCGGCGGTGAGGAAGTAGTAGAAGCGGCGGTAGATCGCCGTGCTGATGCGCAGCTGCTTGGCGCTGTCGGCCCAGTGCAGCACGCCGTGGCGGGTGCCGAGGTCGCGCCACTGGCCGAGATGGTAGACGTCGACCTCGCCGGTGTGCCGGGTCATCGCCTCCGCGAAGCGGAACACGTCGGCGCGTCCCGAGCGCAGGAACTGGTACCACAGCCACAGGTCGGGGGAGAGCTCCGAGTTCGCCCACGCGTACCCGCCCACGTCGTACCGCCACACGTGCCGGTCCGGGTCGTAGGAGTGCATGATGTCGCCGTAGTTCCAGAACCCGTACCAGGAGCGCTGCTCCACCTGCTTGCGGTGGAAGTCGAACAGGAAGTCCAGCCGGTCCTCGATCTCCCGGCGGGGGTCGGTGCTGCGGTCGACGAGGCTCCAGTCGCCGAAGACGCCGGCGGCGTGCAGGGCGGCCGGCGGGGCGACCACCAGCGGCGGCGTGCGCACCGCGTCGGCGAGCTGGGCGAACCGCGCCGCTGACGGGGTGCTGCCGAGGGCCCAGAAAGACAGCTCGGTGGTGCGGGCGACGCCGTACGGGGTGCCGAAGCCGGGTTCGTAGTCCTCGTACGTGATCTCCAGGCCCTCGAGCTGCTCGGGGTACGTGTCCTGGCCCATGCCGTCGTGGTAGAAGCGCAGGTCCATGGGGGTGGCGTCGGGCGACCAGAGCCAGGCGGTGACCTCGGCGCTGTCGGTTGCGGCGCCCCGGATGTCGAGCTGCGTCGGGTGCAGCTGCCAGAAGTCCTTCATGCCGAACGCGAGCCCGCCGGAGACGCCGCCCACGTACCCGAGGCCGCCCGCGCGGCGGCCGGTGTCGACCTGGACCCAGCCGTGCCCGGCCGCGGTGCGCTTGCGGACGTCGAAGCAACCATCGGAGAGCTGGCGCAGGCTGTAGTCGCCCCACGCCGGGATCAGGTGCAGCCGGCTGGTCACTCGGGTGTCCCAGGTGGACGGATCAGGCAGGCGCTGGCCGGCGATCTGCGCCTGGCGTACCGCCGCTCCCGGATCGCGGCGCAGGCCGGTGATGCCGCGGACCGCCTCACCGAGCACGCCGTCGCCGTCACCCGCGAAGCGGATGTGACGGTCGTGCGGCAGGTCGGTCATCGGCACCTGGAACCGCACGCCCAGGCCGCTGATGAAGTCCTTCTTCTCGTTGCCGTCGAAGATGAACGTGTGCACCATACGGATGCCGTCGCTGCCGGCGTAGAGGTACAGCCGGATGGTGAATGGCAGCCAGGCGCGGCTGCCGCGCGTGGCGCGGTGCTTGCCCTCGACCCGCACCACCGCGCGCACCGGGCCGCGCTGCTCGACGGTCACCTTCTGGATCTCCGAGACGAACTTCTCCTGCTGCGTGCTGCCGTTCTCCGCCTCGCCGGGGGAGTTCTTGCGCAGGGCCACGAGGGTGCCGCCGGTGGCGACGACGCGGTCGCCGCGCGAGATCGACGGCACCAGCACCCGGCCATGCTTGCCGATGACGCAGCGGATGGCGCCGGTGTCGACCGTGACCTCCTTGGCGGTCTCGGTGACGCGCAGCGGGGTCGCGGGGGCGGCGGCGGTGCCGGGGCGCAGAACGTACTGCTCGGCGGCCGGCACCTCGGTGCCGATGGCGTGGGCGGTCCACTTGACGCTGCCGTCCGGCCAGTACCCGATGGGCCAGGACTGCACGGGCACGGCGGTGCCGTCGGTGGTGGCCAGGGAGAGCTGATGGACGCGGGTGAGCGCGCCACGCGGCCACGGCACGCCCCAGGTCGCGCCGACGAGGGCCTGGGGTGCGCCGCCGTCGAGCCAGCGCAGGGGCACACCCTCGTCGAGGACGCGAGCGGCTTGCGGGCCTCTTGCGGTGGCGCTCGCCGCGGCTGGCCCGGACGAGAGGGGCAGTTGGCTCGCCGCGCCGGCGATGGCCGCGCCCATGAGGAGACTGCGGCGGGGGATCTGGGGCATGGAGACTCCACTTCACGTGGAAACGCTTACTATCAGATAGCAGGGAACCAGGGCCAACTACAGCTGTCAATACCCTGCATCCCTGCTGGTGCGGCCCGTGATCGTGTTCTAAGCTGCGAGACATCACTGCAAACGTTTTAACCTCGCTTCCACCGGGCGACGGATACCTGTCGCCGTTCACCGGGTGGACCCGAGCCCACTGGGAAGGGCTCGCCGACCACCTGCTCGACGCGGTGGTGCCGCACGCCGCGCCCGGCTTCGCACAGATCCGGCTGCCCGGGCGGCCCGGCCTCTCGGGCCTCGCCAGCGACGGCCTGGAGGGGTACGCGCGCACGTTCCTGCTCGCCGCGTTCCGCATCGCCGGCGCCGGCGGCGCCGCCCCCACCGGCCTCATCGAGCGGTACGCCGAGGGTCTCGCCCACGGCACCGACCCCGGCCACCCGTACGCGTGGCCAGCGCCGGCGGACTGTTCGCAGCAGATCGTCGAGGCCGCCTCGATCGCGCTGGCGCTGCACGAGACCCGCCCGTGGCTGTTCGACCGGCTCGACGCGCCCGTGCGGGAGCGGGTCGTAGCGTGGCTGGCCGGGTTCGCCGGCAAGCGGACCTGGCAGAGCAACTGGGTGCTGTTCCCCGTCGTGATCCAGCAGTTCCTGGCCGGCGTCGGCGCGCCGCACGACCCGGCCGAGATCGCAGGCGGGCTGGACCGGATAGAGCAGTGGTACGTCGGGGACGGCTGGTACACCGACGGCGACGGGCGCTGCTTCGACTACTACGCCGGCTGGGCCATGCACCTGTACCCGCTGCTGTGGGCGCGGATGTCCGGCGACCGCGAGCGCGGCGACCTGTACCGGGAGCGGCTGCGCACGTTCCTCGACCAGTACCAGCACATGTTCGCCCGGGATGGCGCGCCCGTGCACCAGGGTCGGTCGCTGTGCTACCGGTTCGCCACCGTCGCGCCGCTGTGGCTGGGCGAGCTCATGGACGCCACGCCGCTGCCGCCCGGCCGCACCCGGCGGATCGCCAGCGGGGTGCTGCGACACTTCGCCGAGCACGGGGTGCCCGACGAGCGCGGGCTGCTCGGCCTCGGCTGGTACGACCGGTTCCTGCCGGCCACCCAGCACTACTCGGGGCCCGCGTCGCCGTACTGGGCCAGCAAGGCGTTCGCCGGCCTGCTGCTGCCGGCCGACCATCCGGTGTGGACGGTTCGGGAGAGCGCCGCCCCGATCGACGACGGCGACCGGGTGGTCGCGATGTCCGGTCCCGGCTGGCTGCTGCACGCCACCCGCCACGACGGCGTCGTGCGCCTCGTCAACCACGGCAGCGACCGGGCGCGGCACCTGGCCGCCGGCGGTCTCGAAGACCCGCACTACCTCCGGTTCGGGTACGCCTCGCACGCCGCGCCGGAGACAGGTGAGGACGCCAGCGCGCGCGCCGTCGACGGCCACCTCGCCGTCGTGGCGCCGGACGGCACCGTCTCGCGCCGCCGCCGCATCGAGCCGCTCGCCACGCACGACCGGTTCGCCGCCTCCGCGTACGAGGACGGGGCGGTGCGGGTGGTGACGGCGTCGGCCGTGCGGGGACCCTGGGAGGTCCGCGCGCACCGGGTGACCGCGCCGGCCGGCTGGGCGGTGCGCGACGGCGGGTACGCACTGGCCGACGCCCGCCCGCCAGCCGTCCACACCGGAGCGTGCTGGGCGCGGGTGTCGAGACCCGACGGGCTGTCGAGCGTCGCCGTCGGGCTGCACGGCTTCGGCGAGGCTGCCGTGGCGCGGGCGGTGGACGCCAACGCATACGGCGCCTGCTCCGCCACCCCGTACCTGACCGCGCCCGCCCACCCCGGCGACAGCGCCGTCTACGTCTCGCTCGTCGCGCTCACCGGCGACCGCGCTGCCCCGGACGCGCTCGCCGAGTCCGTCGCGGTGACGGTCGACGGCGACCGGGTGGGCGTGACGTTTCCGGACGGCGAGCGGGTCGAGCTGGAGCTTGGTGCCGCGCTCGCGTACACGCGCTGGCCGGTGGGGTCTGCCAAGCCTGTGCGGTGGCCGCTAGATTGACAAGCTCGGGGGATGGGAGGCGATGTGGCGCGGCGCGCTAGCGAGACCGCGGACGGCCCGCGGCGGTCGACGATCCGCGAGGTCGCCAACGCCGCCGGGGTCTCCGTCGCGACCGTGTCCCGGATCCTGAGCGGCAGCTACCCGGCCTCGCCGGCCACCCGTGCCCGCGTCATGCGCGCGGTCAAGGAGCTGGACTACGTGGCTAACGCCCACGCCCGGGCGCTCGCCGGCACGCCCAGCAAGAGCGTCGCCATCGTGCTCAACTCGGTGATCTCCCCGCACTACGCTCACGTGGCCCAGGGCGTGGAGACGCAGGCCGCCGTCGCGGGCCGGCTCTGCCTGATCGGCACCACCGGCGGCGACCCCGAACGCGAGCTGGCCATGGTCAAGTTCATGCGCGAGCACCACGCCGAGGCGGTCATCCTGGTCGGCAACGTGGTGGCCGACGAGCAGTACCGGGAACGGATGAGCCAGTACGCGCACGCGCTCGCCACGATCGGCTCGCGGCTGGTGCTGTGCGGCCGGCCGCCGCTCGGGCCCGGCGTGCCCGCCGTCGTCATCGAGTACGACCACGCCGGCGGCGCGTTCGCGGCCACCAGCCACCTGCTGTCCGCCGGCCACCGGCGCATCCTGTTCCTCGGCCGCCGCCCCGACTACACCACCGCCGAGGGGCGGCTCGCCGGATATCGGCAGGCGTTGGCGGCGTACAAGGTGCCGCACGATCCGGCGCTGGAGCTCGAAGGCACGATGGAGTGGCAGGAGGGGCACCGGATGATGAAGGAGCGACTGGCGGCGGGCCCTCCCGACTTCACCGCGGCCTTCGCCGTCAACGACCTCATCGCCGGTGGTGCGTACCGGGCGCTCGCCGAGCACGGGCTGCGGGTGCCCGACGACGTGTCGATGGTGGGCTTCGATAACCTGCCGCCATCGCTCGACCTCAACCTCACCACCGTGCACCTGCCCCACGAGGAGGTCGGGCGTACGGCGGTGCGGCTGGCGCTGGAGCACGAGGCGCACGGCGGCACCTACCCCCACGTCACCCTGGGCACCCACCTGGTCCTGCGCGACTCCGTCCGCCCGCGCCTGTCGTGAGCCGCACGGTCACGAGCTGGAGCGCCATGGTGTGAGGTCGAGCGTCGGGTAGCGCATGGCCATGCCGGTAAGGGTTTCCGGCGTCCAGTAGGGGTGTCCCGGCGGCGGGAACCCAAAGGCCTGTAGCTGGCGTGGGGTGGCACGGCCGACGAACGCGGTCCACGCGTTCGAGAAGCTCAGAATCATCGAAGCGTGATCGGCGTGGCAACCGAGTTTCCGCCACGTCAAACAGCGGGGGGATCGGGGTTGGCTAGGCGGATGCTGTCACGCAGCGCAGCTTGCCGGCGCGCGGAAAGGCTCGCACCGTGCGCTGGCGCACAAGGCTCAGAAGGCCAGGTCGGTCACCACGCCGAAGTGGTCGGAAGGCCACACCGCAGCCTCGCCGGAGCGGTCCGGCGAGGTGAACGCGAGCCGGGTGTCGAGCGTGGTCGCCGCGCTTCCGCGTACCAGGATGTAGTCGATCCGGCAGCTCAGCTCGCCCGCGGCCCGCACGTAGTCGTTGGCCTCGTCGAAGGTGTAGCCGGGCGGCGCGTCGCCCCACGCGTCGGCGAAGCCGGCGTCGCACAGGTATTTCATCTCCACGGAGTCCGGCTCAGCGTTGAAGTCACCCAGTAGGACGGCGGGCAGCGCGCCCGTCGGGGAGAGCGCGTCGACGTGCGCCGCCACGTACGCGACCTGGCGCAGGCGCAGGGGGGCGTGGTGCGGCTCCCAGGCCAGGTGGGTGACGAACACGGGCAGGTCGCCGACGGGCGTCTGGACCAGCGTGTACAGCAGCGAACGCGGCTCGGCCACGTCGGCGCCGGGCAGGGGGATGACGTTCCGGGTCCGGATCGGCCACGGGCTCAGGACCGCGTTGCCCTGCCAGATCCCGCCCCGGCCGTCGCGCGGCGCGGCCGGGGCGTAGGCGACGTGGTACCCGGTGCCGCGCGCGATCGCGAGGGCCTGGCAGGTGTCCACTGCGGCGGGTGCGGAGACGTCCCGCAGCACCTCCTGCAGGCCGATCACGTCCGGCGCCAGGCGCGCCAGCTCGTCCCGGATCAGCGGCAGCCGCCGCGGCCACGGCCCGCGGTCGTGCCAGATGTTGAACGTAGCGACCCTCACTCCCTTACTCCGCCCAATGGTTCGTTCGCTCGCGCGGCGCCTGAAGGCGACGCCTTCCCTTGTCGCTCCGCTCCTCGGTCCAGACGCCGCCGCGCCAGCTCACTCACGAACTGCGCCCTTGGCCAGGTCGCTGACGAAGTTGCGGGCGAAGAGCAGGAACATCGCGATCAACGGGATGACGGACAGCAGGGCGCCGGTCATGATGCGGCTGTAGTCCAGGCCGTGCACGGTGTTGAGCTGTTGCAACGCGACCTGGAGGGTGAGCTGGTCGGGGTTGACCAGGACGACGAGCGGCCAGATGAAGTCGTTCCACGCCGCGATGAACGTGTAGATGCCCAGGAACGCGAGGCCCGGCCGGATGATCGGGACCACGACGCTGAGGTACTGCCGGAAGAAGCCGGCGCCGTCGAGCCGGGCGGCGTCGAGCACCGAGTCGGGTACCGCGTTGTGGATGTACTGGCGCAGGAAGAAGATGCCGAACGCGTTCGCCGCGGCGGGCACGATGAGCGCCTTCAGCGAGCCGACCCAGCCCAGCTCGACCATGATGACGAACCCGGGGATGATGGCGAGCCCGACGGGCAGGAAGAACGTGCCGATCAGTATGCCGAACAGCATCCGCCGCCCGGGAAAGTCGTACTTGGCGAAGGCGAACGCGGCGAGGGAGTCGAAGAAGAGCACGAGCAGCGTCGTGGTGCACGCGACGATGACCGTGTTGAGCATCGAGCCCCAGAAGTCGATGCTGTCGAGGACGTTGCGCAGGTTGGTGACGAGCTGTGAGCCGAAGGTGAGCTTCGGCGGGAACTGGTAGATGTCCGATGTGGAGTTGGTGGCCATGACCACCATCCAGTAGAACGGGAACATCGCCAGGACGGTGCCGAAGATCAGCACCCCGTGCAGCAGCAGCCCGCGCGTCCGCTGAGATCTCATCACCGGCTCCTCTCGTTCTGTCCACGCTGGACCAGGGCCCAGTTGAGGATCGTGAAGAGCGCCACGACCAGCAACACGACCACGGCGATCGCCGCGCCGTACCCGTAGTCGTTGTGCGAGAACGCCGACCGGTAGAAGTAGAAGACCATGGTCAGGCCGCTCTGCCCGGTGCCGGCGGTGTCGCCGAGCAGCACCTTGGGCTCGGTGAACGTCTGGAGCCCGCCGACCGTCGACAGGACCACCGTGAACAGGATGATGGGGCGCAGCAGCGGCAGCGTGACGTGGCGGAAGATCTGCACCGCGTTGGCGCCGTCGATCCTCGCCTGCTCGTACAGGTCGCTCGGGATGGTCTGAAGGCCGGCCAGGTAGATGATGGCGTTGTATCCGGTCCACTGCCACACGGTGAGCACCGCGATGACGATCTTGATGCCCCAGGCGTTCTGCAGCCAGGAGACCTCCGGCAGGCCGACCGCCTCCAGCCCGGCGTTGACGAGCCCGTAGTTGGTGGCGAACAGCGCGCCGAAGAAGATCGAGATCGCGACCGTCGAGGTGATGTTCGGGATGAAGAACGCCATCCGGTAGAACGCCTTGAAGCGCTTGACCGAGTGCAGGAGCACGGCGAGCACCAGCGCCAGGGTCAGCGTCGGCACCGTCGACATCACCCAGATGAGCAGGGTGTTCCACAGCGACAGCCAGAAGATGTCGTCGCTGATCAGGTACTCGAAGTTGTCCAGCCCCGCGAACCGCATCTCGCCGATGCCGTCCCAGCGCTGGAACGCCAGGTAGAACGAGAACAGCAGCGGGGCCAGGCCGAAGACCGCGAACAGCACGTAGAACGGCGAGATCGCGAGGTACTGCGGCCAGTGGGCCAGCACGCGCCGGCGGCGGCCCGGCGCGCGACGCGGTCCTATCCGGATGCGCGTCTTGTGGGCCGCCGCCGGTGCGGCTGTGCGGGACAGGGTCACGTCAGGAGACTCCGACCCGTTCCCCGGCCTTCTTCGCCGCCGACACGGCGTCATTCCACGCGGCCTCCGGGTCCTTGCCCTTGGTCTCCACGTTGCTGAGCTCGGCGGCGAACGGCTCGCGCAGCACGCTGTCGTGCTCGCTCTCGTACGCGACGGGGATCTTCTCCGCGGCTGGGCCGAGCACGTCGATCGTGACCTGGCCGCCGAAGAACTCGTCGGGTGAGGTCAGCGCGGACATCTTGTACGCGGCCGGCGCGGCCGGGAACAGGCCCGCGTCGGTGTAGCCGCGCGCCTGGTTGTCGGCGTTCAGCAACCAGGTGATGATCTCGAACGCCTTCTTCGGGTTGCCCGAGCTCTTCGGGATCGCGAGGAACGAGCCGCCCTGGTTCGCCGGGCCGCTCGGCATCGGCGCCACCCGCCAGTTGCCAGAGGTCTTCGCGGCCGCCGACTTGATGTCGCCCGCCACCCAGGCCGCGCCGAGCTTGGCGGGCAGCGTGCCCTGGTTCCAGGCGGCGTTCGCGTCCTGCCCGCCGCTGGCGACCTTGAAGCTGATGCCCAGCTGGACGGCCTTGGCCGCGAGGTCCCACGCCTTGCGAATGTGCTCTTGGTCGCCGATGAACTTCTTGTCCTTGTCGGCGTACCGCTTGGTGGTCTGCCCGACGGCCATGTCGAAGACCTCCACCGCCTCGCCGACCATGAACGTGCCGGGCAGCGCCTTCTTCAGCTTCACTCCGTTGTCGAAGAAGGTCTCCCAGGTCGACATCGCGGCGGTCACGTCGGCCACCTCGGAGGGCAGCCCGGCCTTGGAGAAGATGTCGGCGCGGTAGAACAGCGCGGTCGGGCCAATGTCGATCGGGAAGCCGATGAGCTTGCCGTCGGGCGTGCTGCCCTGCTGCCACTTCCACTCGAGGTACTGGCTCTTCACGTCGGCCGCGCCCAACTCGTTCAGGTCGAGGAACTGGCCGGCCTGGCCCATGAAGTACGCGATGTCCTCGCCCTTGATGCCGGTGATGTCGGGCATGAACTGCCGGCTGGTGATCGTCGTGACCAGCTTGTCCTTGAAGCTGCCGCCGACCTGGGTCGCCTTGAACGTGATGTCGGAGAACTGCGTGGAGACGTCAGCGACCACCTTGTCGCTCAGGCCGCCCGACCAGTACCAGAGCGACAGGTCCTTGCTGTCGCCGCCGGTGCTGCCGGAGTCGTCGTCGCCGCCACACGCCGCGGAGGCGCCGACCGCCGCGCTGGCGGCGGTGAACAGGCCCGCCTGCAGCAACCGTCTGCGGGAGATTGTCATGGGTTGTCCCACCCTTCAAAGGTCACGTTCTCAGAAATCCAGTCATCAAGGAAGGCGTACTCGCGGACCAGGTCGGGGTCGCCGGCCCTGGTCGTGCGCCACCACTCGGCGATGTCCGCCCAGCTCGGCGCGGCCATCGCCCCACCGAGCCGCTGCACCGACAGCGCCGCGGCCAGGTTCGCGAACCGCAGGCGTTCGGCCAGCGGGCGGTCCGCGAGGGTGGCGAAGATGAAAGCGGCGCCGAACACGTCGCCGGCGCCGGTCGGGTCGAGCGCGGGTACGCGCAGTCCGGACACCGCGGCCGACTCGCCGGTGGTGTTGTCGACGGCGAGCGCGCCGTCGGGGCCGAGCGTCACGACCGCCACCGGCACCAGGTCCGCGAGGCGGGCGAGCGCCGCGTCGGGGGAGTCGGTCGCCGTGTACCGCATCGCCTCGCCCGCGTTGGGCAGGAAGGCGTGGCAGTGCGAGAGCTGTTCGAGCGTCTCCGGCGCCCACGCGCCGGAAGGATCCCAACCAAGATCAGCGAAAACCAGCGTCCCCTGGGCCCGCGCGCGGGCCAGCCAGCTCTGCGGTTCCTCGCCAAGGTGTACCGCTGCCGCGCGGCTCGCCGGCGGCTGGCCGACGAGGTCGTCGGGGGAGAGCGGGGGCGGCTGCCCGTGCGTGACCAGCGCACGGTCGTTGTCGTACGCGAGCGCCACGGTCACCGGCGTGCGCCAGCCGGGGAACCGGCGCGAGCGGGTCAGCTCGACGCCCTCCCGGCCGGCCAGCTCGGCCCAGCAGTAGTCGCCGAGCATGTCGGCGCCGAACGCCGCGGCCAGCGCGGTCCGCAGGCCGAGGCGGCGCAGCGCGACCGCGAAGTTGGCGATCCCGCCAGGGCCGGAGTCCATGCCGCGCGTCCAGGTTTCGGCTCCGAGGGTCGGCGGCTTGGTCATACCGGAGAAGACGATGTCGGCGAAGAGCAGCCCGGAGAGGAAGACGTCCGGCGTGCGCTCAGTCATTGCCATGCCCTTCCTGCTCGACACGTACGGCGGGCCGTCCAACATTGCGCATGAGTGTGCACCCCTTGTAGCCACGATGGCAATACCTGTTCAAAGTCAGTCATCGCCATGCGCGAGTTTGGCTGATACGATCCAGCGCAGTTCAGCGGTGGTCAGGACGTACAACGACCCGGCCGCCCGGAGGCGAGGAGTGACCGAAACGTGAAACTGGTGATCCTCGGAGGCGGGGGGTTCCGGGTGCCCCTCATCCACCGGGCCCTGCTCGCCGAGCGGGGTGAGCCCCGGGTGAACGACCTCGTGCTCTACGACGTCGACCTCCGCAGGCTGACCGCGATCCGGCACGTACTGGACCAGCAGGCGGCGCTCGAACCCGGCGAGCACGCCCCGGTCTCGGTAACCGTGACCACCGAGCTGAAGGAGGCGCTGGTTGGGGCCGACTTCGTCTTCTCCGCGATCCGGGTCGGCGGCCTGGAAGGCCGGGTCATCGACGAGCGGGTCGCACTCGACCAAGGCGTACTCGGGCAGGAAACGGTCGGCGCGGGAGGAATCTCCTACGGCTTGCGGACCGTGCCCGTCGCGATCGAGGTGGCCCGACGGATCGCGGACCTCGCCCCCGACGCCTGGACGATCAACTTCACCAACCCGGCGGGCCTGGTCACCGAGGCCATGGCCGCCTACCTGGGCGACCGGGTCATCGGCATCTGCGACTCACCGGTGGGACTGACCAGGCGCGTGGCCCGGCTGCTCGGCATCGACCCGGCGACCGCCCGGTTCGACTACGCCGGCCTCAACCACCTGGGCTGGCTGCGCGGCGTGTACGTCGAAGGGCGCGACCACCTGCCCCGGCTGCTTGACAACCCGGAGGCGCTCGGCTCGTTCGAGGAGGGCAAGCTCTTCGGTCCGGACTGGCTGAAGACGCTCGGCGCGATCCCCAACGAGTACCTGTATTACTACTACTACGCGAACGAGGCCGTGGAAGCCGCGCGCACCGCGACCCAGACCCGCGGCGCCTTCCTGCTGCGCCAGCAGCACGACTTCTACGCGGAGACCGAGCGCGACGCGGGCTCGGCGCTGGACGCGTGGCGGCGCACCCGAGCCGAGCGCGAGGCCACCTACATGGCGGACACCCGGGACATCGCCGGCGCGGGCGACCGGGACTCCGACGATATGGAGTCGGGCGGGTACGAGCAGGTCGCGCTCTCGATCATGCGGGCCATCGCCCGGGACGAGCGCACCGTGCTGATCCTGAACGTGCGCAACCGCTCGGCGCTGTCGATCGTGGACGCCGACGCGGTCGTCGAGGTGCCCTGCGTGGTCGACGCGAACGGCCCGCACCAGGTCGTCATCAACCAGCTGCCCTCGCACGCCGCAGGCCTCGTCGCCAGCGTCAAGGCGGTGGAGCGCGCCACGATCGAGGCCGCCGTACGGGGCTCGCGACGCGCGGCGCACAAGGCGCTCGCGCTGCACCCGCTCGTCGGGTCGGTCACGGTCGCGCAGCGGATGCTCGACTCGTACGTGGAGCACTTCCCGCAGTTGTCCTACCTCCGTGGTTAGCTTCGTGGTTAGAGAGGCTCGTTTTCGTGCACGATGATCGTCTCCATGTCGAGCGGCGCATAGACCGGCTGTACCGCGAGCGCATCCTGCCGGCCAAGTACGCCGCGCGGGTGCCGCTAGCGGTCGAGGTCTGGTACGTGCCGGACGAGCCGGTGCCGGTGGCAGAGGCCCTCGCAGCGCAGTACCGGCCGGCGACCGTTGGCGAGCCGTGGGGTACGCCATGGTCGACCGCGTGGTTCCGGGTGCGCGGCACCGTACCCGAGCAGTGGGCCGGGCGGCGCGTGGAAGCGGTGTTCGACCTCGGCTTCAGCGGCGGCGGCCCCGGTTTCCAGGCCGAGGCGCTCGTGTACGACGCCGACGGCACGCCCATCAAGGGCGTCGCGCCGCGCAACACGTACGTGCCGATCGCCAACCCGGCACAGGGCGGCGAGCAGGTGGCGCTGCTCGTCGAGGCGGCCGCCAACCCCGACGTCATGGTGCACGGCTTCCGCCCCACGCCCCTGGGTGACAAGGCCACCGCCGGGCGGGAACCGCTGTACCGCCTGGCGTACATGGACCTGGCCGTGCTGGACGAGGACGCCTGGCACCTCGCCCTCGACATCGAGGTGCTGGCCGGCCTCATGGCCGAACTGTCCACAAGCGACCCGCGCAGGCACGAGATCCTGCGCGCCCTGGAGCGGGCGGCGGACGCACTCGACGCCCAGGACGTCGCCGGCACCGCGGCGGCGGCACGCGCCCAGCTCGCGCCGGCGCTGGCCAGCCCCGCGCACGCCAGCGCGCACACGCTCGCCGCGGTCGGGCACGCGCACATCGACAGCGCATGGCTGTGGCCACAACGGGAGACCATCCGCAAGTCCTCGCGCACGTTCGCCAACGTGACCGCGCTCGCCGCAGAGTACCCGGAGTTCATCTTCGCCGGCTCACAGGCGCAGCAGTACGCGTGGGTCAAGGCGCACCAGCCGGCCGTGTTCGACCGGATCGCCGAGGCGGTCAAGGCCGGCCAGTGGGCGCCAGTCGGCGGCATGTGGGTCGAGTCCGACGCCAACCTGCCCGGCGGCGAGGCCCTGGCCCGCCAGCTCGTCCACGGCAAGCGGTTCTTCATGGACGAACTCGGTGTGGAGTGCGAGGAGATCTGGCTGCCCGACTCCTTCGGCTACACGGCCGCGTTCCCGCAGATCGCCCGGCTCGCCGGCATCCGTTGGTTCCTGACCCAGAAGCTGTCGTGGAACCAGACCAACAAGCTGCCGCACCACACCTTCCGGTGGGAGGGCATCGACGGCACCCGGGTCTTCACCCACTTCCCGCCCGTCGACACGTACAACTCCGACCTCAGCGGACGCGAGGTCGCCCACGCGGTCGCCAACTACGCCGAGAAGGGCGCCGGCACCCGGTCGCTGGTGCCGTTCGGCTGGGGCGACGGCGGTGGCGGGCCCACCCGGGAGATGCTGGAGACCGCGCGGCGGCTACGCGACCTGGAAGGCTCGGCGCGGGTCGTCATCGAGAAGCCGGCCGACTTCTTCCGGGCCGCCGAGGCCGAGTACCCGAACGCGCCGGTGTGGTCCGGTGAGCTGTACCTCGAACTGCACCGCGCCACCTACACCAGCCAGGCGCGCACCAAGTCCGGCAACCGGCGCAGCGAGCACCTGCTGCGCGAGGCTGAGCTGTGGGCCGCCGCCGCGGCCGTGCACGCCGGCTACGCGTACCCGTACGAGGCGCTCGACCGGCTGTGGAAGGTGGTGCTGCTACACCAGTTCCACGACATCCTGCCGGGTAGCTCGATCGCCTGGGTACACACCGAAGCCGAGGCCACCTATGCCCAGGTGGCGGACGAGCTGCGCCACATCATCGGCTGCGCGACCGCCGTGCTGGCCGGTGCGGGCACCGTCTTCAACGCCGCGCCGCACGCGCGCGCCGAGGTGGTCGACGCGGCCGACGGGCCGGTCTTCGTGCGAGTGCCCGCGCTCGGCGCGGCGAGACTGGCCTCTGTGGACCCGCCGGCCGCCGTGACGGTGGCCGGGCTGGTGCTCGACAACGGCCTCGTCCGCGTCGAGGTCGACCAGAACGGGCTGCTGGCGTCGGTGCGTGACCTGGCAGCTGACCGGGAGGTGCTGGCGCCCGGCCGCCCCGGCAACCTGCTGCAACTGCACGCCGACCTACCGAACGAGTGGGACGCGTGGGACATCGACGCGCACTACCGGCGGCAGCGGGTCGACCTCACCGAGGCCAGCTCGGTGACCGTCGTCGACAGTGGACCGCTCGTCGGCGCCGTCCGGGTGGTGCGCGAGTTCGGCGCGTCCCGCGTCACGCAGACGATCCGGGTGCGGGCCGGCAGCCGGCGGGTCGAGGTCGAGACGGACGTCGACTGGCACGAGACCGAAAAGATCCTCAAGGCCGCGTTCCCGATCGACGTGCACGCGGACCGCTCGGCCTCCGAGATCCAGTTCGGGCACGTGTACCGGCCGACGCACGCCAACACGAGCTGGGACTCGGCACGCTTCGAGGTGTACGCGCACCGGTGGACGCACGTGGCCGAGCCCGGCTACGGCGTGGCGGTGCTCAACGACTCCACGTACGGTCACGACGTCACCCGGAGCACCCGGGAGGACGGCGGCACCACCACCACGGTCCGGCTGAGCCTGGTGCGGGCGCCCCGCTTCCCCGATCCGGACACCGACCAGGGCGCCCACCGTTTCACGTACGCCCTGCTGCCCGGAGCGTCCATCGTGGACGCCGTGGCCGAGGGCTACGCGCTGAACCTGCCGCTGCGCGTCGTCGCGGGCGGCGAGGGGGCGGCGCCCGCGCCACTGGTGGCCGTGGACGATCCGGCGGTCGTGGTAGAGGCCGTCAAGCTGGCCGACGACCGCTCCGGCGACGTCATCGTGCGACTGTACGAGTCCAGCGGCGCCCGCACGACGACGACGATCAGCCCGGGCTTCGAGGCGGGGGCGGTGACCGTGGTCGACCTGCTGGAGCGCCCGCTCCCACACACGCCGATGGAACCCGCCGCCGCCCGCTTGACGCTGCGCCCGTTCCAGATCGTGACGCTCCGCTTCGCCCGTACGTAGGCCGCCCGGACTCCCACCCGAATTCCGTCGATCAAGGGCAAACGCACGTGGTTCGATCTCATTTCCACGTGCATTTGCCCTTGATCGATGGAAATCTCCTTGATCGACGCCGTGCTACGCCATCGGACGTATCGGCCATACGCCCTGCTAGAGGACGGTGGTGAGGAGGTCTACCGCGGAGGCCTGGCGAGCGGTGTCGGCCTTGTCGAACGGGCCGGCCCAGTGGATACCGTACCTGTGCGCGCCGTCGCTCGCGTTGGCCAGCAACGACTCGGCCTGGCGTGCCAGGTAGGACCGGTACGGGCGCTCTGCCACGTAGCGATCCAGCTCGTCGAGGTTGCGCACGAAGATGCCCTTGAACGACGGGGCGTCGTCGTCGGCGCCCACCTTTTCGCTCGGCTCGGTCAGGATGCCGCCGGGGGAGAGGTACTCGCTCGTGGTGGTGGCCGTGGCGATCCGGCGAGCGACCGCGAGCAGGGCGTCGTCGCCGGTCGCCCGGTGCAGCTCGACCAACGCGCCGAGGATGACACCCTGGTTGTACGTCCAGGTCTCGCCGCCGTTGTTCACACAGTGCCTCAACCCGTCGTTGACGAGTCCGTCCTCATTGAGCATGCCGCTCGCGTCGAACCAGCGCCACGTCTCAACGGCGAGTTCGAGGTAGGAGGTGTCGCCGGGGAGCCGGTTGTGCAGGGCGGCGAGCAGCTTGAGGTACAGCTCGTTGCTGATCGCGTTCTTGTACGTCCGCTGCGGCACGTCCCACCAGACGCCGCCCCCGCACGTGGCGTCCCAGTACCCGCCGATCCACTCGGCGCCCGTGCGCGCGATGTCCAGGTACCGCCCGTGCCCGGTCAGGTCGTACGCGCGCACCATGGCGAGCGCCCACCAAGCGGTGTCGTCGGTGGAGTCCGAGCGGAACTCACCGTCCATGTACACCCTTCGCTGGATCTCGACCGTGTGGTCGAGCACCCACAGATACTCGGTGTCGCCGCTGCGCAGCATGTAGTCCAGCAGTGCCTGCAGCGCGTTGCCGGACTGCCACCAGGGGCGCTCGGGCTCCCACCGGCCGGTCGACCGGTCGTAGAAGCCCATCATCGCGTCGACGGCCGCCCGAGCCTGTCTCACGCCTCGATCACCTCGACGCCGGCGTCGCGCAGGGTGGCGCAGGTCGCCCGGTCGGCGCCCGCGTTGGTGACCACGACGTTGAGGTCTTCGGGGCCGCAGACCCGCGCGACACCCGTGCCCGGGAACTTGGTCGAGTCGGCCAGCAGGATGATCTGCTCGGAGGCCGCGATCATCGCGCGCTTGATCGAGACCTCGACCACCGTCGTGTCCATCACCTGGCCGTCGGCGCGCACGCCGCTGGTGCCCAGGAAGAGCTTGTCGGCGCGGACCTGGCGCAGCGCGTCTTCGGTGAGGAACCCGACCAGCGAGCGGTAGCTGCGGCGCACGACGCCGCCGAGCAGGATGAGCTGGATGTCGGGGTCTTCGGCGAGGACCTCGTAGACCGCGAGGTTGCTGGTGATGACGGTCAGGGCGCGGCCGCGCAGGGTGTAGGCGAGGCGGTGCGCGGTGGTGCCGATGTCGAGCAGGATGGTGTCGCCGTCCTTGATCAGCTCGGCGCACCGGTTGACGATCGCGTCCTTCTCCTCGACCCGCACGGTCGCGACCTCGGCGAAGGGCTCGTCGGCGTCGGCGACGGACACCGCGCCCCCGTAAACCCTGGTCAGCCGCCCGGCGCGGTCAAGCTGCACGAGGTCGCGGCGGATGGTCGCCTGGCTCACGCCGAGGCGCTCGGCGAGTGCCCGGACGGCTGAGGGGCCCTCGGCGCGGAGGCTCCGGAGGATCAGGTCGTGGCGCTGCTGCGCAAGCATGGCAGGGATCTTAGCAGTCACACTCGCTCATCGCAGCGCTCGACTACTGTCAAATGTTGCGCAACTTTGCTCGGCGTTGCGCCTGGCCCTAAGGAAGATCACCGATTCGGGAGGGTGCCGAGGACACATATGGTCTTGGATCATGACCGAGGACGTCCTGGGGAGCCTGCCACCGGTTTTGGTGTACCTCCTCGTCGCAACGCTGGTCACCGTGGAGGTGGCGGTCACCGCGGGCCTGGTGCTGCCGGCCGCGACCGCGCTCATCGCCCTCGGTCTGCTCGCGAACGCCGGCACCGTCGGCATCGTGCCCTCGATCGGCGTCGCGATCGCCTCGGCCTGGCTCGGCGGCAGCATCGCGTACCACTCCGGGCGCCGGCTCGGGCCGCGCACGCGGACCAACCGCCTCAGCCGCTGGATCGGCCCCAAGCGCTGGGAGCGGGCCGACCGCCTGCTGGCGAGGTACGGCGGGCGGGCCGTGTTCGTCGGGCAGCGCGATCTGGGCCAACTCCCCGCCCACGCCCCCTCCCGCTCCTCCGCCCCCGCCCTCCGCCCCCGCTTTCCGCCCGCCCCCGCTTCCCGCCGATCAAGGGCAAACGCACGTGGTTTGATCTCATTTCCACGTGCATTTGCCCTTGATCCATGCAGATCTCCTTGATCGACACGACCCGCCACCGTGGCCGCGCGAGCCGTAAGACCCGGCGGCCGGCGACGCCATGTCCAACGTCTGGCTTCCCCGCTCCGGCCCCCACGCGGGCGTGTGCGGCGGCAGCGTCAGAGAAGGCCGGCGAGCTTGTAGAGCACGAGCGATCCGGCCACCGCGACGTTGAGGCTGTCGCCGGTGCCGATCATCGGGATCTCCACGACGGCGTCGAGGAGATCGACCGCCTCGGGTGGGATGCCCGTGGACTCGTGGCCGAGCACCAGCACCGTGCGGCGCCGGGCGGCCGGCAGGTCGGCGAGCCGGATGGCCTCGTCCGCCAGTTCGGCTCCGACGATGGCCGACCCAGCCTCCTTCTGAGCCCGCAGCCAGTGCGCCGGATCGCCGACCCGGTGGACGCAGCTGCGCCGGCGCAACGTGTTGCCGCGGGCCAAGGCCTCGTCGACCCACACGAAGCGCGGCACCGCCAGGCACGCACCCACCGCGTCGCAGGTACGCAGCAGCGTGCCGAGGTTCGCGCCGTGCAAGGGCCACAGCGGGGCGGCGATGAGGTGATCCCAGCAGCGATGGGAGTGACGACGGCGGGCGGCCCGTATCTCGCGGCGCGGCCGGACCCGGATGGCGGGGCTCACCAGATGGGAGCGCGCACGCTCCAAAGGTTGTCGCTCATGCGCCCAGTCTACCAAGTCACGGCCGCTACTCGCCTTCCCTGCCCCTCCTCCACAGTGGTCAGTGGGGCCCGCTCAGGCGATTCGACGCCCGTCGAACACCAGCATGACGCCTTCTGTGCGATTCTCCTGTGCGGGCACCCAGTCCACGACGACCAGCGGTGGCGTGCACGCCTGGAGCTGCCGGACACTTACAACATCGTCGCGGTGCGGGACGACCGCCCCGTGGGGATGGCGAGCGGCGTCCGCGGCGACGACGGCGTGCCCGAGCTACGGTCGGTCTGGGTCAGCCCCGAGGCCAGGGGGCAAGGACTGGGCGACCGGCTGATCGGTGCGGTCGAGGCGTGGGCGCTGCGCTCGGGGGCCACCGAGCTGCGGCTCGCGGTCATCGAGGGCAACGAGCCGGCCGTCGCCCTGTACCGCCGCCATGGCTTCGTCGACGCCGGCCTGCGAGCCGACCAGCGCTTGATGCTGAAGCCCCTGGGCTTCCGGGATGGATCTGGCACAGCTGACTGAAGACGTCGAAGAGATCCGCCGATCAAGGGCAAACGCACGTGCTGTGATCTCAGGCGTAGGTCGATGGGGTCATGTCCATCGACCCACATCGTAACGGTCGATGATGCGGGCGTCCGGGGCTGACCTCTGAGAAGGTGGAGTAGACACGACCGGAGGGAGCGGCTGGTGAACGAACCGACGACAGCACTCGACCCGCGCTTCAGCGACACCGACGCGGCACCAACCGCCTGGCAGCGGACTGTCGAGGTGCTGGAGAGCGCCGAGGTGTTCTGGATCTCGACGGTCCGGGCGGACGGCCGGCCGCACGTCACGCCGCTCGTCGCGGTGTGGCTCGACGACGCGCTGCACTTCTGCACCGGCCCGGCGGAGCAGAAGGCCGTCAACATCCGTGACAACCCGCACGTCGCCCTGACCACCGGGTGCAACCAGTGGGACAACGGCCTTGACCTCGTCGTCGAGGGGGAGGCGCGCCGGGTCACCGACGACGCCGTGCTCGCCCGGTTGGCCGAGGCGTGGGCGCGGAAGTGGGACGGGCGGTGGCGGTTCCAGGCGCGGGACGGCGCTTTCCATCATGACGACCCGGGCGGCATCGCGCTCGTTTTCGCGGTGAAACCGGCAAAGGTTCTCGCCTTCGGCAAGGGCGGCTTCAGCCATACCCGTCACCGGTTCTGACCGGGTGTTTAGTTCGTCGGCACGTGGTGCCCTGCCTACCCTCCGCTCGGGCTGATCACTCTCGTTTACATCACGTTCGCAGCCGGGTTCGTAGGTTGCGGCGGATGCACAAGCCTCCTGTGGTGTTACCGGCGGCTACGGTCGGCAGGTACAAGCTGGAAACGGGAGGTGCCTTCGACGTGACCGCCGCTGGCAGCACGGCCGTCGCGAAGCCGGCCGGGTGACGAGCCGGCGCCATGCGGATCCTGCTGATCGAAGACGATCCCGACCTCGCCGAGGTCGTCGCCCTCGGGCTGCGCAACGAGTCGTACGCGGTCGACGTGGCCGGCACCTACGCCGGCGCGGAGGAACTGCTCCGCACGACCGCGTACGACGTCGCGTGCTTCGACCTGGGGCTGCCCGACGGCGACGGCCTCGACCTCGTCCGGCGGCTGGCGCGCGACCCCGACCTGCACCGGCCGCGACGGTCGCTCGTCCTGACCGCCCGCGACGCGGTCGCGGACCGGGTCGCCGGGCTGGACGCCGGCGCCGACGACTACCTGGTCAAGCCGTTCCACTTCGCGGAGCTGGTGGCCCGGCTGCGCGCGCTCGGCCGGCGTGGCGACGGCCACGGCTCGACGCTGCGGGTCGGCGAGCTGGCGCTGGACCTGGCCGCGCGCCGGGCCTGGCGGGCCGGCCGGGAGCTCGACCTGACCGCGCGGGAGTACTCGCTGCTGCGGTATTTCATGCACCACCCCGGCGACGTGCTATCGGCGGAAGACCTGCTGGAGCACGTGTGGGATGCGAACGCCAACCCGTTCACCGCCTCGGTGCGGGTGATCCTGAGCCGGCTGCGTCGCAAGCTCGGCGACCCGCCGCTCATCGCGACGATCACCAGCGCCGGGTACCGGCTGGAGGCCCCGCCGTGACGGGCCGGTGGGGCTCGCTGCGGGTGCGGCTGGCGCTGCTCGGGTTCCTGGCCATCTACGGGCCGGCGCTGCTGCTCTTCGGTGTCGTCCTCGCCACCGACACGGAGACCGAGACGCGTCATGTCGACGGCGTCGAGACCGTCCAGGACACCACCTCGCGCGGGTCGATCTGGGTCAGCGTGACTGTGCTGGCACTCAGCCCTGCCGCCGCCGCCCTCGCCTGGTGGTGGGCCGGCCGCGCGGTGCGCCCGATCGACCGGGTGCGCGCGGTCGCCGACGACATCCGGGCCGCCGACCTGAGCCGCCGCATAGCGCTGTCCGACGGCCCGGCCGAGGTGGCGGCGCTCGCGGCGAGCTTCGACGCCATGCTCGAACGGCTGCATGAGGCGGGTGAAACGCAACGGCGGCTCATCGAGGAGGCCAGCCACGAGCTACGGATACCCCTGGCCGTACTGGTGACCAACGCGGAAGTGCTGCTGGCGCACCCGAAACCCACCGTCGAGGCGTACCGGCGCGGCCTGGAACGGTCGCGGGTGGCCGCCGTGCGGCTCCAGGCCGTGCTCGACGAACTGCTGGTCGACGCCCGCGGCCGTGCGCGTATCCTCGACCGGCGGCCGGCCGACCTGATGGTGGTTGTCCGCGCCATCGTCGACGAAGCCAGCGTGCCCGGGGTGAACCTGTCGTTCGACGGGCCCGAAACCGCCATCTGTCCTGTCGACGAACCCACCGTTCGCCGTGCCGTCCACAACCTCGTGGACAACGCCATCAGATACAGCCCGCCCGGCACACCGGTGCGTGTCGCCGTCGAGGTCACCGCACACGATGTCGCGGTCGTGGTGACCGACCGCGGCCCCGGCATCGCCGCCAGCGAGCACGACCGCGTGTTCCAGCGCTTCTGGCGCGGCCGGTCCGACGTGCCCGGCACCGGCCTGGGCCTGGCCATCGCCCGGCAGGTCGCGCAGGCGCACGGCGGAGACCTCACCCTGACGTCGCCGGGACCGTCGGGCGAGGGCTCCACCTTCTACTTCACCGTCCGGCGTTTGTGATCAGGTTGGGCAGCTGCCTCTCGAAGACCACCTTTCCGGAGGCGTCGTACCCGACGAGGAACGGTGCCTTCACGGTCTCGTTCGCGAGGTACCAGTAGAAGTACATCCCTTCCGCGTACAACCCCGGCCGGACCGTCCCGTCGGGCAGCCGCAGCTCCGCGCGCACGGCCTCGCCGCCCGGACCCCACATCGTGTGTATCCCGCGGTCGTCGGCGGACCCGCCGAGGCTGCCGAACGTTTCGCGCGTGTTCGCGGGTGTGCACTGACCACCGGCCGCGCGGACGCTCGCTGGGGCCGGCCGGTCCAGGTCACCGGGCGCCTCGAACATGGGGGACACGCACGTGGTGCCGTTGGAGCCGGTTCCGGCCCAGACGGACAGCACGGTGCCGTCGGGCCCTGGAGCCTGGGCGACCCGGTGCGCGGTGTCGACGTCGACACCGCCCTTGGTCTCACTGGTCCAGAACGACAGCTCCTGGGTGAACGACTCCGGCAGCACGCCACTCGCTGTCGCGACGCCCGCCCCCGTGGCGAGCAGCGCGGCGGTCACCGCGGTGGTGACGAGCACCCGCCGCCGGCGGGACCGTACGGGCAATGCGGGCGCCCTCGACGCCAGCACCCCTTCCAGGGCCGCCTCGCGGTCGGCCACCGGCCACGCCTCCTGCACTGTGGACTGGGGGCGCAGGTTTTCGAGAATCGCCATCGCGCGGTCGTCGGTGTTCATGCGGTGCCTCCAATGGACGGTACGGGCTCGGGGCGGGGGCGCGGGTCGGCGTCGAGGCTGGCGCGCAGCCGCCGGCGGGCGCGGGTGAGGCGCACGTGGAACGCGGGCAGCGAGCAGCCCGCCACCTTCGCCGCGTGCTTGGGCGACAGGCCGTCCCAGGCGACCAGCAGCAGCGCCTCGCGCTCCTTGGCCGTCAGGGCGGCGAGCTCGGCCAGCACCGCCGCGCGTTCGGTGACGAGTACCTCGGCCGCGGCGGCCGGCTCCGCGATCTGGCGGAACCGTTCCAGCTCCGCCGCCAGCCGCTCCTGCCGATGGCCGGAGCGGCGCTGGTTCGCGATGGTGTTTCTCGCCACGACCAGCAACCAGGGCAGCGGGTCGTCCGGTACGTCCGCCAAGCGGCGCCACGCCACCAGGAACGTCTCGGAGACCACGTCCTGCGCGATGTCTCTGTCGACGTGGCGCAGCGCGTAGGCCATCACCCGGTGGGCGTGCGACCTCCAGAGCGTAACGAGACGCTCCTGCGCGGGTGCCTCTTGTTTTCGTCTCACGTCACGTACTGTCCGGCGGTACCCCGATACTTACATCCGTCCGTCGTCGAGGACGCTATCGCAACGTAGGGTGTCGTTCGTGGGGGGCGACGCATATCGGGTCGGAGTGGACTTCGGGACTTCCAACACGGCCGCGGTGCTCGCCTTTCCCGACGGGCGGGTGCGGCCGTTGCTGTTCGACGGCTCACCTTTGCTGCCGTCCGCCGTGCACGCCGACCCGGAGGCCGGCCTGCTGGTCGGGCGGGACGCCACGCACGCCGCGCGCACCCGGCCGGACTGCTTCGAACCGCACCCGAAGCGCTGCGTCGACGACGGCACGGTACTGCTGGGCGGCGAGTCCGTCACGGTCGGTGATCTGATCACCGCGGTGCTGAAGCGGGTCGCCGCCGAGGCCACGCGGGTAGCCGGTGGCCCGGTGTCCGAGGCGGTGCTGACCTGCCCGGCGGCCTGGGGGCCGCGGCGGCAGCAGGTGCTGCGGTCGGCCGCCGCGCCCGTGTTCGGCGACGTGACGCTGGTGGCCGAACCGGTGGCGGCCGCGACCTGGTTCGCCGCCGTCGCCGGCCGGCGGGTCCCCGCCGGTTCCAGCCTGATGGTGTACGACCTGGGAGCCGGCACGTTCGACGCGTCGGTGGTGCGGCACGGGCCGGACGGCTTCGAGGTGCTCGCCACCCGGGGCCTGCCTGACGCGGGTGGGCTGGACGTCGACGCGGCGATCGTCGAGGCGTTCGGCGACACCTACGGCGCGCGGGACGGCGAGGTCTGGAAGCGGCTCGTCGAGCCCCGTGAACCGGCCGACCGGCGCGCCTCACGGACACTGTGGGACGACGTGCGGGCGGGCAAGGAACTGCTGTCCCGGGCGGCGCACACGACCGTACACGTGCCGCTGTTCGAGGACGAGGCGCCGCTGGGCCGGGAGCAGCTCGACCGGCTGGCGGAACCCGTCCTGGAACGGACCGTCGCGGCCAGCCGGGCGGTGCTCGACGACGCCGGCGTGGCGCCCGAGGACCTGGCTGGGCTGTTTCTGGTGGGCGGGTCGAGCCGGCTGCCGCTGGCCGCCGCGCTGCTGCACCAGCGGCTCGGCGTCGCGCCGACCGTGGTCGAGCAACCGGAACTGGTGGTCGCCGAGGGTAGCCTGCACGTGCGGACGGCGGTCGGCGGGCCACCGCCGGTGCTGCCGGACCCGTCGCGCAGCTGGCCGCCGCCCGCCGCTGACTTGATCGGCGAATCAGGCCAGCGGCGGTCGCGTCGCCGGTTGGCCGCCGCCGCGCTGGCGCTCGCCGTCGTCGCGGGCGCCGCGGCCGCCGTAGCCGCCAGCCAGCTTTCGGGCTCCACATCGGACGGCCTTTCGCGGGTACTGGAGCCGTTGCGCCGCGACTGCCGGGAGGCCACCGCGATGGCGGGCGCGACTCGCACGCTGGCCTGCCGCGGCGAGGACGGACCGGAGGTCGTGGTCGGGCTGTTCGCCGACCAGGCGGCCGTCGACTCCGCCTACCAGAAAGCGGTACGCGAGGCGGGCGCCGCCGCCAGCGAGGGCGACTGCGCGGCGACGAACTCGGGGGAGCACCGGTACCCCGCCACGGGACCGGCCACGGGGCGCGTGGTCTGCGGCAGCGGCGCGGACGGCGGTGCCAGTCTCGTGTGGACGGACGAGAAGGCGCGCACCGTGTCCCGTACCGAAGCCGACGTCGACGACGCCGCCGCGCTGCGGGCGGCCTGGCTGTCCTGGACCGGCGCGCCCGCCTTTCCCACCACCGAGGAGCGGACCCTGGTCGACCTGCTGGCCGCGAACGGCTGCCGGCGGGCAAGCGTCGCGGACCTGGACGACTTCACTGGCGCCACGGCGGGCGTGCGATGCGACCCTCGGGGCACGGGCGCGACCAGCGTGTCGTACTTCCGGTTCGGCGCGCTGGCCGCGTTGCAGTCCACCATGGACACGCACGCGGCGGCGGTCAAGGCGCCGACCGGCGTCGCCTGCCAGGACGGCGACGCCCCCGGCTTCCTGGGTTCACGCCGCTACGACCTGCGCAGCGTCGAACTGGGCGCGCTGATGTGCCATCCCGGCCCGCGCAGCACGCTGGTGATGCAGTGGAGCGTCGAGTCGCTCCTGCTCGCCGGCCGCGCCGCCGGCACCGACGCCGAGGGCCTGTCCGCCTGGTGGCGGGCCGACTCCGGACCGCCCGTGAAGAGGGTCGTGGAGGCGGTCAACGCCCAGGCCTCACCGGCGTTTCCGACGGCCGAGGAGCAGGCGCTGCTCGCGCGCGTGCCGGAGCGGTCGCGAGTGGACTGCCTGCGCCCGTCCCCAGAGCAGGTGCGCGCGAACGTCGGCGTCGAGCCGGTCGTCGCCGTCGTCTGTGGACCGACTAGCGGCGCCAGTATCGTCTTCTACTACCAGTTCCCCAGCCAGGCGGCCATGCGGCGAAGCTACGGCAGCGTCGGGTCGAACGACGAGGACTGCACCAAGCTGCCACGGGGCTTCGTGGGCGAGGCGCCGTGGCAGCGCGGCGGTCTCAGCGGGCGGTTGAGCTGCGCCACTGGCGAGAACGGCAACCGGCGGCTGGTATGGACCAGTGACCAGCTGGCCATCCAGGCGTTCGCGTTTCAGGGCGGCGACCCCACCGCGATGATCGATTGGTGGCGGCACGACGCCGGCCCGGTCTGACGGTCGCCTCAGCCGAGCACGGAACCGCTGATACCGCCGGTGCCCTCTCCACTGCTCATGCCCCGGCTGGTGGTCTGGACCTTGCCGTTGAACATGCCCATGAGGTCGATGTTGCCTTTGCGGTACGTGATCTTGAGGCTCCACTCGTGCCGTTTGCCGTCAGCGGGCACGTCCACCGACACCCGCCAGGGCAGCTTTGCCGCACCGCCCTCGGTGGCCTTGCCGTCGAGCGTGTAGGTGAACGACTGGATGGTGGCCTTGCCGGTCGCGGTCAGCACGAGCTTGTGTGGCTGGCGCGCCGGCTCGGTGGTGGCCGCGTCCACAGCGGCCGTCGTCGCGGGTGGCGTCCTTGGCGGCGAGGACGCTTGAGGGCTGTCTGCGCAGCCCGCGAGCACGGCGGTCAACACGAGAATGCCCACTGGCAGCGGGCGGACGGCATGCGACATGACCTCACCCTAATCTCACGCGGGCGGTGCGTATCGTCGCGGTGTGCGTATGGAGGGGACCGTCGCATCACTCATTCGGGGTGACGAGCGGGTGCCGGGGTCACTCGTCCAGGCGCGGATTTCTCGTCAGTGAACCGCCGATCCAGACGGACAGTGCGCCCAGGTCCTTGCCGAGAGTTCGCCGGATCGCGTTGACCAGTGCCACCTGCGCTATCGCCGGTGGATGCATCGCCTGCGCGAACTCCTCCGCGCTGAGCGCGCTGGTCGTGGTGTCGACGGCCGCGTCGCGCAGGAACCGTCCGATCGCGGCCGCGAACCTGTCGATCTCCTCCACGACCTCGGCGGGCGCGACCAGGCTGGCGGACGTCAGCGCGGCGCTCCAGACCGCCCAGTCGTAGTCCCAGCCGGTCCTGCCCACGTGTGCGCGCCGAAGCGTCATCGTGAAGGTCGCGTACTGGCGCATCAGCTCCTGGTACGCGGCGAGTTGCCGGTCGCGCAGCCAGTGCCGGTCCTGGGCCCGGCGGCTGAGGGCGGTGCCCACCACGACGCCGAGCGTCGCGGACAGGGCGCCACCCGCGGTGGTGAGAACCGTTTCCAGCACCGCCATCGACGAAGTGTAATCAGCCGGGCCGGGCGCGACGCGCCCGGCCCGGTTGGTAGATCGGTCAGCTTGCGGTGCAGGAGAGGGCCGGTGCGGCGTTGGTACCGTTCCACGCCCCGATGAACCCGAAGTTGGCGCTCGCCCCGGCGCCGAGGCTGCCGTTGTAGCCTACGTTGCGGGCGGTGACGGTGGATCCGCTGCTCGTGACGGTGGCGTTCCACGCCTGGTTGACGGTCTGCCCGTTGCCGAAGGTCCAGGTGACCGTCCAGCCGCTGATAGCGGCGCCGCCCGCGGTGACCCGTACGTCGCCCTGGAAGCCGCCCGGCCACTGGCCGAGGATCGAGTACGTCGCGGCGCAGGTGCGCCCGCCAGGAGGCGGGCTGGTCGGCGGTGTCGTCGGGGGAGTGGTGGGCGGGGTGGTCGGCGGTGTCGTGGCCGGTGTCGTCGGCGTCACTCCACTGTAGATGCTGGCTTCCTTGGCGGTCGCCTTGATGCCGTTGGCGCCGTTGAAGATGCGCTGTCCCCAGGTGGTGAGCTGGTTGGGGTCGAAGTTCGTCGCCATGTCGAGGATCGGATCGGTGTTGCCGCTCCACGACCAGGCCAGGTAGCCCAGTCCGCGAGCCTGCGCCTCGGACAGGATCGTCTCGTGGTCTACCTCGTTCGCGTTGAACCGCCACCCGAACTCGCCGATGACCAGCGGCCACCCGTTGGTGCGGAACCGGTTGAGATAGTCGGTGATCGCTGTGGCGGTGTTGAACACGGCGTACATGTGAATCGACAGCACCGTGTTGCGCTGGCTGTCGGCGTCGAGGATCGTCTGAGCGTTGTCGCGCATGACGTACTGCCAGTCCTGGCCCCAGTTCGGCCCGTCGACCATGAGCAGGTGCTCGAAGCCGTTGGTGCGCATCTTCTGGATCGCGGCCGTGGTCGCGGCGGTCCATTGGGCGGCGTTGGTGTTGCCGATCGGCTCGTTGCCGATGTTGATGACGACGTAGTTCTCCTGGCCGACCAGCGCGCTCTTCTGGCTGATCCAGTAGTTGACGGCCTCGTCGAGTGACGCGGCCGCGCCCTCCTCGCCGTACCCGGTGGTGTCGTGCACCTCCAGGACGCAGATCAGCTTGTTCTGCTTGCACAGCGCGATGACGTTGCCGACGTCGGTGGATGGGCCCCACCGCTTTCCGCTGCCCAGCACCACCCGCACCGTGTTGGCGCCGAGGGCCTTGATGTTGGCGAACGAGCTGGTCTGGCCGGTGAACCACACGTGCGGGTGGTTCACGCCGCGCATGACGAGCGTCTGGCCGTTGGCCTCGACGATGTTGGTGCCGCTGATGTGCAGGCCCACGGCGGCGTCCGCGGGTCGCGCGAGTAACACGATGGAAGTCGCCGCGGCGAGCACGGCCACGCCGAAGGCGGCGAGTCGTCTTGGGTTGAAATAGCGCTGCATGACCTACCTCAGCAGGGAAGGCCCCGGGGAGCGGGGCAGGACGCGTCTGAGCCACAGACCCGGTGGACCCCGCCGATCACTGCCTGGCTCGCAGCGGGAATCAGCGTAGGTCAATGCATCGGTGCTGAGCAAGACCTACGCTTACTTCGTGCGGCGGGCGAGTATTCGGCAGGTGGCGGCGGCGGCCGGCGTATCCATGTCAACGGTGAGCAACGTGCTCAACAATCCGGATGTGGTCACAGTGGACACCCGGCGCCGGGTGGAGGACGCGATGACCGCTGTCGGGTACGTGCGCAACGGCGCGGCGCGGCAACTGCGCGGGGCGCCGAGTGTGACCGTCGGCTGCGTGCTGCTGGACTCGGCGAACCCGTTCTACGCCGAGGTCGCGCGGGGGATGGAGGACCGCCTCGCCGAGGCCGGCTGCATGGCGGTCGTGTGCAGCACCGACGTCCGGGTCGAGCGCGAGACGCGGTACCTGCAGATGCTGGAGGAACTCGGCGTCCGGGGCGTGCTGCTGTCGCCGGTCAGCTCCCGTCTCGACGCCGCCGTCGACCTGGCCCGCCGGGGCACACCCGTGGTGCTGGTGGACCATCCGGGCGCGGGGACGCGGCTGTGCGCGGTGACGGTCGACGACGTCCGCGGCGGCGAGCTCGCCGCCGCGCACCTGGTGGCGCTGGGGCATCAGCGGATCGCGTACCTGCGCACCGAGGTGGACCTGCCGTCGCTGGTGGGCCGGGCCGAGGGGCTGCGTCGCGGGCTGGCCGCGGCGGGCCTCGACGTGCCGTGGGCGCTGGTGGCGCTGCCGGTGCCGCCACCGGCCGGGGTGGCCGAGGCGGAGGCCGCGGTGGCCCGGGTGCTGGCCGCCGAGCCGCGCCCGACCGCGGTGGTGTGCTTCAACGACATGGCCGCCGTGGGCGTGATGCGCGGGCTGGCCGCGGCCGGTGTGGACGTTCCCGGGCGGATGTCGGTGCTCGGGTACGACGACGTGGTCTTCGCCGGCCAGCTGGCGCCCGCGTTGACGACGATCCGGCAGCCGACCCATGAGCTTGGCCGGGCCGCGGCGGAGCTGCTGCTGGCTGAGGGGCGTCCGGGCCACCGGCACAAGGAGGTCCGGTTCACGCCGGAGCTGGTGGTCCGCCGCTCCACCGCCCCGCCGTCTTGACCGACGTCGATGCGCGGCCGTACGGTGAGTCCGGACCCCGTTTGCAACGTCACAATCCCTCCGACCCCATCTCAGAACCCACCTGACTTCCGTCGATCAAGGGCGAATGCACGTGCTTTGAGCTCCAAACCATGTGCGTTTGCCCCTTGGTCAACGCGTTGTCCCTCGAACGGCGACCTCGGCGAGGTAGCCAACCCGGCCTGGAACGCGCCGCTACCTGACGACCTCGTCGGCGGCGGTGCGGATGGCGGCCACGAACGCGGCGACGGCCGGGTGGCTGGCGGCGCCGTGGCGGTACGCGATGCGGGTGCGGCGGCGGGTCGGCAGCGGGATCAGCCGCACCCCGGCGGGCGGTCGCGCGGCCGCGACTTGGGGGACTATGGAGACCCCCTGGCCGGCGGCGACGAGGGCGAGCACGGTGGCGAAGTCGTCGGCGTGGTGGCGCGCGCGGGGCGTGAAACCGGCGGTGCGGCAGACCTGGAGGGTCGCCGTGTGGCAGAGCGTGCCGGGGCTGGCCAGGATCCAGGTGGCGTCGCGGGCGGTGTCCAGCGAGTCGGCACCATCGGCGGGCACGGCCAGGAACACGGTCTCGTCCAGCAGGGGTACGGCGTCCAGGGTCGGGTCGGGCTCGACCGGTACGGCGTCGTAGTCGTTGAGCAGACCGACGTCGAGCCGGCGTTCGCGCAGGGCGGCCGGCACGTCGACCGGGTCGAGCTCGGTGACCATCAGTTCGAGGCCGGGGTGCTGCTGACCGAGCGCGACGAGGGTCGCCGGCAACAGCGCGCGGACGGCGGTCGGGTACGCGCCGATGCGCAGCGGGCCGGACAGCCCCGTGCCCAGGGAGGCGAGCGCGGCCGACGTCTGCTCCAGGGCGGCGAGAACGGTCTCGGCGTGCGCGACGAGCACCCGGCCGGCGGCGGTGAGGACGACGCGCCGGCCGGTGCGCTCCAGCAGCGGCACGCCCGCCTCGCGCTCCAATGTAGACAGCTGCTGCGAGACGGCGGACGGCGTGTAGGTGTGCGCCTGCGCGACGGCGGCGATGGTACCGAGGCGGGAAAGATCGCAGAGCAGTCGCAGGCGGCGCACGTCGAGCATCAGTCCAGCTTACGGTTTGCTTCAGCAACGTGAACTGGACCTTACGGATGTCCCGCAGCAGGCTGGGACCATGACGCTTTCCGGTGTGTACGTCCCGCTGATCACGCCCTTCGACCGTGCCGACGCCGTCGCCTTCGACGCCCTGGAGTCGCTGGCCCACGAGGTACTGGACGGGGGTGCCGCGGGGCTCGTGGCCCTCGGCACCACAGGCGAGCCGGCCTCGTTGACCGAGGCGGAGCGGAGCGGCGTCGTCGACGTCCTCGCCCGGGTGTGCGGGGACCACTCGGTGCCGCTGGTGGTCGGTGCCAGTACCGTCGAAGGGCTGCACGCGTTGCGCGACCGGCCCGAGGTCGCCGCGGCGCTCTGCCTCGTGCCACCCTTCGTACGCCCCGGCGAAGCCGGGGTCGTCGCACAGTTCGCGGCGCTCGCGGCGGCCAGCCCCGTCCCGCTCCTCGCCTACCATGTCCCCTACCGGACGGGGCAGCACCTGTCTGCGCAGGCGCTCCGGCGGCTGGCCGCGATCGACGGGGTGGTCGGCGTCAAGTACGCCGCGGACGGCGTCGACGCCACCGCCGTCGACCTGCTGGCCGACCGGCCGGACGGATTCGCGGTGCTGGGCGGCGACGACCCGTTCGTCTCACCCTTGCTGGCGCTGGGCGCGGACGGTGGCATCCTCGCGTCGGCCCACGTCGCAACGGCGGAGTTCGCCGCACTGGTCGAGGCGTGGCGCGCCGGATCGGCGACCGAGGCGCGACCGCTGGGCCACCGCCTGGCGTCGCTGTCGACCGCGCTCTTCGCGGAGCCGAATCCGACGGTCATCAAGGCCGTCCTGCACGCCCAAGGGCGCATCCCGACCGCCGACGTGCGGCTCCCGCTGCTGCCCGCGCAGCCCGAGGCCGCCCGGTCAGCGCTGCGCCACCTCCAGGACGAGCGCGACAAGCGCGACGATCGCCTCGGACGGGCGCTCGTCGCCGCACAGTGACCGCCCCGTCCCGACCGGCGCGGTGGCCCGCCACCTGTGGCCTCCGGTTACTCGGCGGCCACCCGGTCGAGCCACTCGCGCATCAGCGCGTTGAACAGCTCGGGCTGCTCGATCTGCGCGTTGTGGCCGGCCACGTCGAGCACCGCGAACGTGGCGCGGGGATAATGCGGCAGCAGGGCGAACTGGTCGGCGTAGCCGACGCTGGAGTCCTGCCGCCCGGTGAGAATCAGCGTCGGCCGGGTGTATGGCGGGCCGCTCTCCGGCGAGGTGCGCAGCGCCCACCGCCCCGCGATACGGGCCATCGCCTCGGTGTCGGCGAGGTCGAGACCGACCAGGATCTCGTCGCGGAATCGCCGCAGCGTCTCGGGCGTCTGCACCACCGCGATCTCGTCGAACTCCGCGGCGACCCGCGGGTCGGCGGCGGCGAGCAGCTCGGGGTCGGGGCGCAGCACCTGGTGCTCGGGGCGGGTGCGCTCGGCGCGGTCGAGCGCGGTGCCGACCGGGCAGATCAGCGCCAGCCCGCGCACCTGCTCGGGCCGGGCCCGGACGACGGCGCGGGCGACGTAGCCGCCGTAGGACTCGCCGGCGAGAAGGAACGGCACGTCGCCGATGACCTCGTCGACGAACTCCAGCACCGCGTCGACCACGTCGTCGGAACTGGCGATCGACGGCGGTCCCGGCGACCGCCCCATGCCGGGCAGGTCCACGTACAGCCGGCGGTATCCGGGCTTCGTCTCGAACACCGGCTCCATGCAGCCGAGCATCAGGCGATGGTCGGGGGTCCACCCGTGTATCGCCAGCACGCTCGTTCCAGCGCCCTTGTCCACGTAGTGCAGCGTCACGGGCGTACATGCTGCCGGGAGCCACCGACAAGATCGCCGCTTCTCGGCCCCGCTGTGGCAATGACCACAGCGGGGGTCAGCGGGTGCGGGCGTCGAGGCGCAGGGACTGCCAGGAGCCGTCGGCGTGCCAGCCGCCGTCGACCGACAGCGCGGCGCCGTTGACGAAGCCGCTGCGTGCCGGGTCGGCCAGGAACGCCACCGCCTGCGCGATGTCGTCGGGCGACGCGAACCGGCCCATCGGCACGTGGTCGGTAATGTCGGCGTCCCGGTAGGCGCCGGACGCCTGCGACTCGACGTCCATCTCGGTTTTCACCCAGCCGGGACAGACGGCGTTGACGCGTACACCCCGGCCACCCCACTCCGCCGCGAGCGTCCGGGTCAGGCCGATGAGGCCGTGCTTGCTGGTGTTGTAGGCGGCGCGGTCCGCGACGCCGCGCAGGCCGGCGACGGAGGCGATGTTGACGATCGCACCCTCGCCGGCGGCGAGCATCCGCCGGCCGAACTCGCGGCTCAGCAGGAACGGGCCGGTCAGGTTCACGTCGAGGACGCGCTGCCAGTCTTCCAGCGTCGTCTCCTCCAGCGGCGTGATGAACGCGATGCCGGCGTTGTTGACCAGCACGTCGACCCGCCCGAACCGGTCGTCGACCGCGTCGGCGAACGCGGTCACGTCGGCCTGCGAGCTGACGTCGCCAGCGTAGGAGAAGGCGGACGCGTCGGGGACCGGCTGCCGGTCCAGCAGTGCGAGTGCGTAACCCTCCGCCGCCAGTACCTGCGCCACCCGCTGCCCGATGCCCTGCGCCGCCCCGGTAACCACCGCAACCCGTTGATCCGTCACTCAGCCACTGTATGGCGGGGAGCGGTCGAGCCCGCGTTTGAACGCGGCGGCGAGGCGCCCTTTCCCTTGCGCGCCCCGTGAAAGCAGGCTGGAGCCCAGATAAGGAGTTCGGGCCGGACCGCCGCAGCGGTCCGGCCCGAAGCGTCGGGCGTTTACAGGACGTCGAGGTCGACCGCCTCGGCCATCGCACGCATCCCGGCGTCGTTCGGGTGCAGGCCGTCACCGCCGTCATACTCGGCCCGCAGGTAGTCCGGATCGGCCGGGTCGGCCAGCGCCCGGTCCAGGTCGACCACCGCGTCGTACTCTCCACCGGTGCGGATCCAGTGGTTCACCTCGTCGCGGATCCGCTCGCCCTCCTCGGTGAAGTAGCCCGGGTACGCCACGCCCTTGAACGGCAGGATGGTGGCGCCGATCACGCGTACGCCGCGGTCGTGGGCGGCCCGGATCAGCGCCCGGTGCCCCTCGATGAGCTGTGCGGTCGTGACCGGCTGCCCGCCGAGCAACCCGATGTCGTTGATGCCTTCCAGCACGATCACACTGCGCACGCCGGGCTGGTCGAGGGCGTCCCGCTGGAACCGGGCGGTGGCGCGCTCGCCGAATCCGTCCGCGTCGGCCAGGACCCGGTTGCCGCCGATGCCGGCGTTGACGACCGCCAGGCGGCGACCGGCGGCGACGAGCCGTTCGGCCAGCTCGTCGGGGTACCGGTTGTCGGTGTCCGGCGTGGAGAACGCACCGTCGGTGATCGAGTCGCCGAACGCGACCACGGTGCCGCGGTCGTGCTTGGGTGCCGCGCCGATGACGTCCACACCGGACAGCAGATACCAGGACTGCGACGTCTCGCCGAACGCCGCACCCGACCGGTCGACCAGGTGGTCGCCGCTTGCCCGGTACGCCGTGGCCATCGACATCAGGTGGAACGTGACCGGTCCGGTGGACCGCGCGAAGTACAGGGTCACGGTCAGCCGCTCCAGCGGCGCGACCCGCAGGGCCACCGGGTCCGAGGCGAGCTCGCGCCCCGCCGGCACCACAGTGGACCGACGGCCGTCGAACGTCACGGTGCGTAGCGAACCGGGCCGCACGTCCGCGCCGTCGCCCGCCCGGCCGACGGAGGCGCCGGTCAGCCGCAGCGGCCCGGTACCGAACACATTGGACACCCGGATGCGCAGGGCCGACCCGCCTTGGCTGACCCGGATCGGCTGCCGCACGGACTGGTCGTCGAAGCCGCCGGACCAGTTCGGGGTGCCGAAGAAGTCCGGGAAGGACGCGATGTTCGCCGTCGACCAGGTCGCGGTCCAGCGGCCGCCCGGGTGGGCGCCGGCCGGCGTGGCGGTCGCGACGACGGCCGTGACTATCGCCACCAGCGCGGCCATCAGCGTGGCCAGCGCCTGGCGCCGGCCCGGCTCGCGGTACGTCACGCTCATGGGGGTACCTCACTCTCCATTTCGGGAACCGCTCACCGATGCAGACGGATCGACCAAGTGAAACTCATCGGTCGCCGGGAGGAGGGCCGGATAGGTCGCTTGTTGGATTATCCGCTACGGGACGAGTGGCTATCCTTGGTGGCATGACCGCCATGGCGCCCGCCCGGACCAGCCCTGACCTGTCGTTCCTGCTCGACCACACCAGCCATGTGCTGCGCACCCGGCTGACCGCCGCGCTCGCGGAGATCGGGCTGACCACCCGCATGCACTGCGTGCTCGTCCACGCCCTCGAAGAGGAGCGGACCCAGATCCAGCTCGCCGAGCTCGGCGACATGGACAAGACCACGATGGTGGTCACCGTCGACGCCCTCGAGAAGGCTGGGCTGGCCGAGCGTCGCCCGTCCAGCACCGACCGGCGGGCCCGGATCATCGCGGTCACCGAGGCGGGTGCCCGGCTCGCGCATCGCAGCCAGCAGATCGTCGACCAGGTGCACGCGGACGCCATCGCGAGCCTGCCCCCAGATGAGCGTGAGGTCCTCCTGCGCGCGCTGGAGCGCCTGGCCAGCGGGTACCTGGAGACGCCGACAGAGGCGCCGCGAGCGGCTCGGCGGGCGCGCCAAGCCAACTAGGTAACAAAGAGATCGTCCGTAACGGAACTATCTGCTACGGTCGGTCTCATGACTGACACACGGTCCCGCTGGCTCGCCCTCGCAGTGATCGCCACCGGGCTGCTGATGACCATCCTCGACGGCAGCATCGTCACCGTCGCCATGCCCGCCATCCAGGACGACCTCGGGTTCTCGCCGGGCGGCCTGACCTGGGTCATCAACGCGTACCTGATCGCGTTCGGCAGCCTGCTGCTGCTCGCCGGGCGCCTAGGCGATCTCGTCGGCCGCAAGCGGATGTTCATCGCCGGCACCGCCGCCTTCACCGCCGCCTCGGTGCTGGCCGGCGCCGCGACCTCGCCCACCCTGCTGATCGTCGCGCGGTTCGCGCAGGGCGTCGGCAGCGCGATGGCGGCCGCCGTCAGCCTCGGCATCCTCGTCACGCTCTTCACCGAGCCGCGCGAGCGCGCCAAGGCCATCGGCGTCTTCAGCTTCACCGGCGCCGCGGGCGCGTCGATCGGCCAGGTGCTCGGCGGCGTGCTCACCGACGTCCTCAACTGGCACTGGATCTTCCTGATCAACCTGCCGATCGGCCTGGCCACGATCGTGCTGGGCGCGTGGACGCTGCCCGGCGACCGGGGCGTGGGCCTGCGCGCCGGTGCCGACGCGATCGGCGCGTTCCTGGTCACGGCCGGGCTCATGGTCGGCATCTACACGGTCGTCAAGGTGGAGGAGCACGGCTGGGCGTCGGCTCGGACCCTCGCGACGGGCGCGCTCGCCGCCGGGCTGCTCGCCGGCTTCGCCATCCGGCAGGCCACCGCCAAGAACCCGCTCATCCCGCCGCGCGTGCTGCGTTCGCGCAACGTCTTCGGCGCCAACCTGGTCCAGGTCCTGACCATCGCCGCCATGTTCGCGTTCCAGATCGTCGTCGCGCTGTACATGCAGCGGGTCCTCGGGTACAGCGCGCTGTCGACCGGCCTCGCGATGCTGCCCGCCGCGGTCAGCATCGGCGCGGTGTCGCTGGTCGTCTCCGCGCGGCTGAGCTCCCGGTACGGCGAACGGCGGGTACTGCTGGCCGGGCTGGCGCTGCTGATCGGCGCGCTCGGGCTGCTCGCCCGGCTGCCCGTGCACGCCAACTACGTTACCGACCTGCTGCCGGTGATGCTGTTGATCGCAGGGGGCGGCCTCGTGCTGCCGGTGCTGGCGAGCCTCGGCATGTCGGGTGCGAGCGGGGACGACGCGGGCCTGGTGTCCGGCCTGTTCAACACCACGCAGCAGATCGGGGGCGCGGTCGGCGTGGCCGTACTGTCCACACTGGCCGCCTCGCGCACCGGTGACCTGCTCGGCGGCGGTGCGGGGGAGGCCGCGGCGCTGGCCGGCGGGTACCGGTTGGCCTTCACCATCGGTGCCGGGCTGCTGGTCGCCGCGTTCGTCGCGGCGTTCCTGCTCCTGCGCGAACCGCCGCGCCGCCCGTCAGACGTGCCAGCCTCGTCCGAACCCACCATTGTGGTCGCGACCGCCCAGTAGGGTGCTGGCGGCTGTACCAGCCCACCGAGCCGGTCACGTGGTGATCGGGCGGGCCTAGAGGTTGTCGTCCAGCGTTGCCAGGCCGCCCTGCTCGGCGTCCTGGGCCAGGCGGGTCTTGGCGGCCGGGTCACCGTACAGCGTCCAGCGCCAGAAGTTCGTGGTCGCCCCGGCCAACACCTCGTACGCCGGGTTGCCGGCGCGCAGCAGGGTCCGGCCGTGGTCGCCGTCGACCATCGTCAGCATCGCCTTGGGCCACGGGACCTTGTCGTAGGCGGCCTTGCCGGAGGCGTACGAGACGACCGCGTCGGCGTCGCCGTGCACGAACAGCAGCGGCGCGTCCGGACCCCGGAAGGCGGTGCCCATACCGAGTGCGCTGCCGGCCAGCACGATGCCCGCGTCGAGGCGCTGGTCGCGGTACACGGTGAACATGCCGACGGTGGTGATGCCGCCCGCTGAGTGCCCGGCGGCGGCGACGTTCTCGGTGTCGAGGCGCCCGTTCAGCTTGTCGCCGGCCTTGGCGTCCAACGCCAGCACCTGGGTCAGCACGTAGGAGGCGTCGGCCGGCTGGTTGACGACGTCGAGCGCGTTGACCTGGGCGGCCTTCTTGTTGGTGTTCGGGTACGTCGGCGCGGCCACCACGAACCCGGCCTCCGCCCAGTCGGCGAGCAGTCGCCGGTAGTCCGTGGGCAGGCCGGTGAGGCCGTGGCTGAACACGATCACGGGGAAGCGTCCGGTGCTTGTGTCCGGGTACCAGATGGTCACCGGAAGCGGACGGTTTCCGTCCCGGTTGAGGCCGAGCTCGCGGGTCTTGACCTGGTATTGCTCGGTGGGCGCGGCGCCCGCCGTCGTGGCCGGGGGTGGCGTGGCCGGCGCGCTCCTGGAAGCCGCTGGCTCCGTAGCCGTGCATCCGGCCAGCAGGGTGAGCAGCAGTACCGGGGCGAGTCCCTTGCGACGCAGAACGATCACCTCATCATCCGGACGATCTCGGGCAGGACCGCGCCCAGCGGGGCGTCCACGGTAAGCGTGGCGTAGTCGTCGCCGCGCGTCGAACCGCGGTTGACGATCGCCACCGGGATGCCTAGCTTGGCGGCCCGTAACACGAACCGCCGCCCCGACATGACCGTCAGCGAGGAGCCCAGCACCAGCAGCAGTCGGGCGTCGTGGACGGCGGCGAAGCTGGCGTCGACCAGTGGGCGCGGCACGGTCTCCCCGAAGAAGACCACGTCGGGCTTGAGCGTGCCGTGACCGCAGGACCGGCAGTCGACGACCCGGAACCGGTCGACCGCCTCGTCGGGCAGGTCTACGTCGCCGTCGGGGTTGACCGCGAGCGCCTGGGTGTGCCAGACCGGGTTCGCCATCCGCAGCCGCTGGTCGAGGTCGTCGCGGCGCGTGGTGTCGCCGCAGTCCAGACAGACCACGCGGTCGAGGTTGCCGTGCAGTTCGATGACGCCGGACGCGCCCGCCCCTTGGTGCAGGCCGTCCACGTTCTGGGTGATCAGGCCGGTGAGCAGGCCGCGGCGCTGCAACTCGGCCACCGCGCGGTGGCCGGCGTTGGGTGCCGCCCGCGCGATGGTCCGCCAGCCGACGTGGCTGCGCGCCCAGTACCGGCGGCGGGCGGCGGCGTCGCCGGTGAACGTCTGGTACGTCATCGGGGCGCGCCGGACCTCGGCGCCGTCCGGGCCCCGATAGTCCGGAATGCCGGACTCGGTGGAGATGCCGGCACCCGTCAGGACCGCGACGCCACCACCGGCCACCATCTCGGCCAGCTTCGCGGTCGCCTCATGCACGCACCAATGGTGCCTCAGGTTCTCGCCACTCCCTACGATGGCGGCATGGCGTTGATCCACAAGGCGACACTTCGTCCCACGAAGCTCGAACTCCTGGCGCAATGGCTGCCGAGCCAGAGCTGGTACCAGGGCAAGACCGGCGCGGAGCTCACGCGCGTGGGTGGATACCGGTTCGACGACCCGGAGGGCGAGGTCGGCATCGAGACCATGCTCGTCGGCGACGGCGGCGAGATCGTGTACCAGGTGCCGCTCACCTATCGCGGTGCGCCGCTGGAGGATGCGGAGGCGTCTCTGGTCGGCACCACCGAGCACTCGGTGCTCGGCAGCCGGTGGGTGTACGACGCGACCGCCGACCCGGTCTACGCCCCGGAGCTGGCGAGGATGATCTTCACCGGTGCCGGACTCGCCGACGAGTACGTGGAGCAGGACGGCAGCCTCGTACGCCGGGAGCCCTCGATGGCGGTGGTCGCGAGCGGCGCGCCCGCCACGGACGCGCCGGCCGTGGGCGCGATCCGGCGCGTCGTCGAGGAGGACCCGACGCTGATCGTCACGGACGGCGTGGAGCTGGCCGTGATCCGGCGCCTCGCCCCGATCGCAGCGCCGGTCGGCGCCGCGCTGACCGGTACGTGGCCCGGCCAGCCCGACCCGCTGCTGCTCGCCTACGCCCTGCCGCGCTGACCGACGGGCGCCTTCCGCTTCATGACGGCCGCGGTCACACCGGCCGCGGCCAGCAGCGCGCCGGTGCGCGGGACCACAGAGATCGATATTTCGCTATATCGTGAGCGGCATGCGCTGGTCACTGTGTGCTCTCTCGCTGGCCTGGTACGCGCCGACGTCCCGCCCGGCGACCTCGACGCCAACTTCAACTACCGCGACTACCTGCGCGCCGGCGGCTGGAACCTCGACCCGCTCGCGGCGGCCAACCCCCTCGCCGCCGAGTGGGGACGGGTGACCGCCAACCGGATGTACGCCGAGGACACCTCCTTCACAGCAACGTACCTGCGGCGGTACTGGAAGGAGCTGGTGGACGAGTTGCGGGCGTACGCGCGGCGCACCGCCCACCGCGACATCCTCATCAGCTCGAACGGGCTCTGGCCCTACGTCGACTTCAACAGCGTCGGCATGTACCCGTGGAATCCGGACGAGCAGACGCCGGATTTCCGGGGCGCCGACTACGTCCCGGTCGTCGACGGCCGCCTCAACGGCGCGAAGTCGCTGCAGGCCAACTACCGGTACCTGAAGGAGAAGAGCGCGCGGATCTCGGGCGACGTGCCGGTCGTCGTGTTCATCGACTGGCCGAACGACATGATGACCAGCTACCTCAACCTGCCGCTCGCGGAGAAGAAGGACTACTGGCAGATCTTCGGCGCCGAGGCCTACGCCAACGGCCTCTTCCCCGCGTTCCACCTCAAGGACACGGTCGGCAGCCCGACGGCCGAGCAGCAGGGGATGCTGGAGTTCTTCCAGACCTACACCAGGTTCTACAAGGGACACCGGTCGCTGTTCCGCGAAAACCGGGTCGGTGCCGAGGCGGTGCGGGTGAGCGCGGGCAACGTCGCGGCGAGCCTGCTCGTGCGGCGCGGCACCGGCGCGCGCACACTGCACCTGGTCAACCACAACTACGACCGTGGCATCGTCCCGCAGGCCGCCCTCCTCGTCGAAGCCGACCTGCGATCCTGCCCGCGGCGGGTCACCATGGTCTCGCCCGACTTCCCGGGTGCGAAGTCACCGGCGTTCTCGTGCCGGCACGGCAAGCTGAGGGTGACCGTCGACCGTCTCGACTACTACGACGTCCTCCTCCTGCGCTGACTACGCCGGCGCGGGCCAAGCCCATCGCCGAGGTACGAGACCGCCCGCCGACATCACCACCTCCACTTACCTACACGCCCGCGGCCGACGGGTTGGAGGGGACCGGGTTCACGACCAGCACATTCGGTGAGGGACTGGTCGCGGACAGTTGGGAGGTTGACCGGGCGCGGTGGCGTGCACCATTATCTCAACCTGAAGTGAGTGCTCTCCCTGCTTCTGTGCACGGATAGGGGCTAAGGCGCTGATCAATCGAAGTTTGGCCTTCGCCAAGCACCACACACCCAGTTCGCTGCGTGTGGCGGTGCGATGGACGATGCTTGAGGCCCGAAACGTAAGAAGCCGACTGAGCGTCCCCGTGGTCGCCCGGTGCGAATACGACAATGTCTATCACTGCACGGTTCGCAAGACGGCCAGCCAATGGGTGAAGGCGCTGCTTAGCGACCCGGTCGTGTATCGCTATTCGGGATTGCTACCCTTCGACCAGCGCGTGCACCGTCGGCGCTATCCGGATGCCATCCCGCCCGGCCGCGTGGCCTCGTCGCTGTTCATCTCCTACAAGCGGTTCAGCACGATCCCCAAACCCGAAAACTACCGGGCGTTCTTCATAATGCGGGATCCGCGCGACATCGTCGTCTCAAGCTACTTCTCGCTCCGGAGTTCCCACACCCCGATGGGTGACATCCTGCAGCATCGGAAGATTCTCCAGGAAATACCGTTCAAGGAAGGAATGCTGCACGTCATCAGCCATCTCAAGGAGAGGGGCCTCTTCGCTTCGCTCCGGTCGTGGGTGGCCGCGCCAAGCGCGGAAACCTTCCGCCTGTTTCAGTACGAAGATCTCATTGGCGAGCGGCAGCTCGACGAGGTGGAAAAACTGATGCGGCACTGCGGGATCCCCATCCCACGGTCTGATTTGACGGCGCTGCTCGACCGGCACAGTTTCTCCCGAATGCGAAAGGATAGCGGGGAGGCCGGCCCGGTTTCCCACTACCGCAAGGGCAAAGCCGGTGATTGGCGCAATCATTTCGACGACGACATCTACGAAGCATTCGTCGCGGCCACCGGTGATCTCGTCGAGCTTTGCGGTTACGCCGCCCGGGACCAGCCGCTTCGCGCTCCGGGCGACTAGGCCCACCGTCATCCGCCGTGCGGCTGCTCCCCGCCGGCCCCGTGGATCGCGATCAGTGATTTCGGCAGCCAGGCGTAACGCTCGGTTCTGATATGCGAATCCGGGAAGTAGTGACGCATCTGAGTACGGTCGAGTAGCTCGGTGGACAGGACGATGCGCGTGGCGCGTCGAACGTCCGTGCGGCGTGTGTGCCCGAGGATCCAGTGCCGCGCGATCGTCACCCGGGCACGGACCGGCATGAACTGCATACCGGGAAAGAGCCAATGCGGCTCGATGGGAAAGTATCGATACGGGGTCTGGACCCAATGCGCGTCGGCCAAGGCGTGGACGGTTTCGGCGAAACGCGCACGGCGGTCGTGGCCCCCGACATGCTCAATGACCGAGTTGGAGTAGACCAGATCGTACCGACGGCTGGCGATCTGTTTGGGCAGCGCGCAGGCATCGGCCCGGTCGACCTCGGCCCAGTCTGGGATGTCGGCCGGGGGCTTGCCGGTCAAATTGACGATATGCACGTGTGCGGGCCGGACGGGCGCTCGCTGCCACGTGGTCACCGTGCCGCCAAGGTCGATGATCGACATCTGCGCGAACTCCGGAAAGGTCTGCGTCAGCCAGGTGTAGCGCTGGGCACGGCGACGTGCGCTCCACGATCCGGGGCTGCCCAGGACGCGAGAACGTAGCGAATTATTGACCGCCATTGTGGTCTGGCACCCCTAGCTCGATCCGGCTCGGTTCCTGGGTCCTTCGTTCGCGGGCAGCAGCCTACCGATGAGGGTGGGCGGCATCAAGGTTGTTCCATGCTGCCGCCAGCCGAGGGCCGCGCGGCCGATCCGCCCACGGCATGATGTCGGCCATGACGAAGGCTTCCCCGAGCCGCGCCTGGTATGCGGTCGCGGGTATGGTGACGGCGCTCGGCCTGGCCGCCGCGATGGCGGTGCTGGTGACCGGCGTGCGGTCGTGGAACGACGCGCTGCCCGACCTCGGCCGACCCTTCGGTGACGGCGACACGGTGCCGGTGAAGCTGCGGGCGGGAGAGATGGTTATCCTGTACGTCAGCCCGGAATCGGCCCCGGCCAGCTTCATGTGCGGTGGCAAGGTGGCCGGTTCGCCGATCAGGACGACCGAGGCGAAGACGTTCACCTTCTTCCGGGGCTTCGAGACCTGGGGAGCCCGGTACGAGTTGGTGGCCGACGAGACGGGCACCGCGCAGCTGACGTGCACCGCCCCTGCCGGGCTCGGGGCCGAGAAGCTGGCGGTGGGCGAGGTGCCGGACAACGGCCGGCTGCTGCGCATCATGGGAAGGACGTTCGCGCTCACGGCGGGCGCGACGGTATTCAGCATCGCGGCGGGGAGCGTGATCGTCCTCGTCGTGTGGAGGCGGCGCCGCGCGAGCGCCCGGCCCGCGCCAGCCCCGGCGTAGGTTCAGAGCGCGGTCATGTGGGGGATGACGCGTTCGGCGACCTTTTCCATGAACCGGACCGGATGCCCGTACGGCAGCACCTGGATCTCGCTCACGCCGAGCCGCGCGTACCGCTCGGCGTCAGCGAGAAGCGCGTCGACGTCGTCCAGCACCGGCCGGCTGACCATCACCGTCTTCTCGACGGCGTCGTAGTCACGGCCCTCGCGGTCGCAGTGGGCGCGCAGCACATCCAGCTTGTGCGCGACCTCGTCGACGCTCCGGCCGAACAGGTTGCAGGCGTCGGCGTACCGGGCGACCAGCCGCAGCGTCTTCCTCTCGCCGCCACCACCGACCAGGATCGGCGGGCGGGACAGCGGCGCCGGCACGCACAGCGTCTCGGCCAGGCGGTAGTGCCTGCCCGCGAAGGGGCCGTTGTCGGCGCTCCACATCTGGAGGCAGATTTGCAGCGTCTCTTCCAGCCGCTCGAACCGCTCGGCCACCGGCACCACCGGCACGCCGAGCCCGTGCTGCTCCCGCTCGTACCAGGACGCGCCGATGCCGAGGAAGGCACGGCCGCCGGAGAGCACGTCGAGCGTGGCGACGATCTTCGCCAGCAGGCCAGGATGCCGGTACATCACGCCGGTCACCAGCAGGCCGAGCCTCATCCTGCCGGTCAGCCCCGCCAGGTACCCGAGGGTCGTGTACCCCTCCAGCATCGGCTCGTGGGCGCCGCCGTGGCGGTGGCGCATCTGGAAGTAGTGGTCCATCGGGGTGAACGACCAGATCCCGGCCTGCTCGGCGATTAGCGCGGTCTTCGCGAGCGTCGACGCGATCGACGCCGGGTCGTCTGGCGTCGAGAAGTTCCAGTAGTGCAGGCCGAGGCGCATCGCGGCTCAGGACGCCCTGCGGCGCGCGGACTTCTTCGCGGCGGCGCGGATGGCCGCCGCCACCCGGTCGGCGCGGACCTCGCGGTTCATCCACGTGGCGGCGTTCGACTTCTGTACCGCCCAGGCGACGACGCCAACGAGCAGCGCGCCGATACGGCCCGCGAGCGAGACCCGCCAGATCTGTGACACGGCCGGACTGTACCGCCAAACCCGTCTGCACGGGTCCTGGTAACTTTCCTCCGTCATCGCCTTATCGGGTGGAGGTAAGTTTGTGAAGGCTCGACCCCGTACGAGTGTCCTCAAGGGACTTCGCGGCGTGGCGACGGTCGTCGCGCTGGTCGCCGGTGCGTCGTTCGCGGCGGCGGCGCCGGCGAGCGCGTCCGACGTATCGGCCGCGGTGGACTGCGGGAACATTCCCGGCGGTGGTTGGTCGTACTACGCCACCACGCTCGACTCGACTCCGGTCCGCGTCGGTCCATACGAGGCGTGTTCCCGCAGCAGGACCGCCGCGGCCGGCAGCCGCATCCGGGTCAACTGCTACCTGTACAACGACTACGGCAACCTCTGGTACAAGGTGGAGGAGTCGAAGTTCGTCTACAGCAGCCACTTCTCCTCGTCGGTGAAGAACCAGGTCGGGGTGTGCTGACCGGATAGGCCCACGTGCCGGTGGGCGGTGCGCGTGCTGGCGGCGCATGTCGGCCGCGTCACACGGGTGGGATGATCACACGGTGGCGTACGACGAGAACCTGGCCAGCCGGGTGCGGGACCTGCTCGGCGGCCGATCTGGGGTGACCGAGGTCCGCATGTTTGGTGGGCCGGCCGGCTGCCGCATTGTCCAGGGCGCCGCCGGAGACCAGTAGGCGGCGGGGCCGATCAAGGGAAATCGCATCGATCAAGGCCAAACGCACGTGGTTTAGAGATCGAACCACGTGCGTTTGCCCTTGATCGGCGGGGGAGAGCGGGTGGGCGGGGAGAAGTGGGTAGGCGGGGAGAGTGGGGAGGCGGGGAGAGTGGCGGGCGTCAGTCCTTCAAGCCCGCGTTGATGTCGGCGTTCATCACGTACTTCTGGAAGACCAGATAGATCGCCACCAGCGGGATCATCGACAGGACCGAGGCGCCCAGCAGCACCGACCAGTTCACGTTCTCGGCGCCCACGATGGTCGCGACACCGATCTGGAGGGTGTACTTGCTCGGGTCGTTGAGCACCACCAGTGGCCAGATGTAGTCGTTCCAGCGCCACTGGAACGAGAAGATGGCCAGCGTCAGCATGATGGGCCGCGACAGCGGCAGCATGATGCGCAGGAAGGTCGACAGCTCGCTCGACCCGTCGATGCGCGCCGCTTCCACCAGGTCGTCCGGCACCGTCACGAAGAACTGCCGGAACATGAACGTGCCGGTCGCCGTGATGACCGCCGGCACGACGACGGCCGACAGGCTGTTGTACATGCCGAGGTCGCGCACGACCAGGAACAGCGGCGCGAGGATGACCTCGCCGGGCAGCATCGTGGTCGCCAGGATGCAGACGGTGAACACCTTGATCCACCAGCTGTTGTACTTCGCCAGCGCGTAGCCGCACGCGGCGCTCGCCACGATGGTGAGCAGCGTGGCCGAGACGGCGACGATCAGCGTGTTGACGAAGTACTGGGCGACGTCGAAGCTCGTCCACGCCTGGGTGAAGCCCTTGATGGTCGGGTTCTTCGGGAAGAACGTCAGCGGGTACGAGAACAGCTCACCGGCGGGCTTGAACGAGCTGAGCAGGAACCACAGGACCGGGAAGCCGTACACGACGACCATGAGCCACATGATCGCGGTCGCCCAGACCTTCTTGGGCAGCTCGCCGGTCGTGCCCTTCTTGCGGCGGCGCAGAGCCGGCGGCCGGGGTGGCGCGGTGGTGGCGGCCATGTCAGGACTCCTTCCGCCGGTTCATGCTGAGCTGCACGATCGCGACGATCATGAGGATCAGCATGAGTACGAACGACGCCGCGCTCGCGTAGCCGATTTGGGCCCGCTCGAAGCCCTTCGTGTAGATGTACTGGACGAGCAGGTTGTTCGCGGTGCCGGGGCCGCCGTCGTTGATCGCGGCGAACAGCGCGTACTCCTTCATCGAGTGCAGGACGCTCAGCAGCACGACGATGAAGGTCGTCGGCGCGATCGCCGGCAGCGTGATGTTGCGGAACTTGGCCCACGAGCCGGCCCCGTCCAGGGAAGCGGCCTCGTAGTACGAGGTCGGCACGTTCTTGAGCGCGGCGACGAACAACAGCATGTTGAACGCGGTGCCGCCCCACGCCGCGGCGAAGATGACGACCATCAGCGAGAGGTTCGCGTTCGACTGCCACGACACCTCGCTGCCGCCCAGCTTGGTGAGGACGTAGTTGACCAGCCCGAAGTTCTCGCCGAACATCCAGCGCCAGATGACACCCACGATGATCGGGGAGATCAACCACGGCAGGAAGAAGACGATCCGCGCGACCGCCTTGCCCTTGGCGTAGTCCGTGACGAGCAGCACCGCCGTGCCGAGCGACAGCACGATCGTCAGCGGCACCACGCCCGCGGTGTAGATCAGCGTGCGGATCAACGCCGAGTAGAACGCCTCGTCCTCCAGCAGCCGCTGGTAGTTGTCGAGGCCGACGTAGGGTGCCGTGCCGACACCGGTGTAGCTGGTGAACGAGTACAGCAGGCCGGTGACCGCCGGCCAGACGAAGAACGTGATGAACAGCAGCAGGTTGATCGAGATGAGCACCAGGGGTGCGCCGGTGTACCTGTTCAGCCGTCGCCGTCGCCATCGTTGCTGGCGCGGTCGTACCGGCTCCGGCCCTCGCCGCACTTCTCTGCTCGGCGCCTCGGCCGTCGGGTGGATGCTGTCCACCATGGTGCTCTCCTCGTCCGACGTGCGGTGACCGCCGGCATCGAACGATGCCGGCGGATCCCGCGACACAGAGGCGTCAGCTCAGTTGCGAGTTGAGGCCGTTCACGATGTTCTCGACCGTCTTCTGCACGTCCTGCTGGCCGTTGATGTACTTCGCCATCTCGGCCTTGGTCGGGTCGTCCTGGATGGCCTTGCCCTCGAGGATGAGCTTGGTGCCAGCGGCCTGGCCGGAGGCCGAGATCGGGTCGGCGAGCTCGATCTCCTTGTTGTAGAGAGCGAACGCGTCGAGCGCGGCCTGCGACTTGAACGGGTACGTCAGCGTCAGGCCGGACTCGACGGACAGGTAGCCGTTGGCCTGCGCCAGCTTGGTGTAGTTCTCCCGCTGGAAGATGAAGTCGACCCACTTCTTCGCCGGCCCAGCGGCGTCGCCGTTGTTGAACGCCACGACCTTGCCACCGAGGTTGATGTCGGTCGCGTGCACCGGGCCCGGGGTCGGTGCGCTTGCCCACTCGAAGTCGGTGATGCCCTCGGCGAAGTCCGGCACCTGCCAGACGCCGGAGAAGTAGGCGACGACCTGGCCGCTCTTGAACAGGGCGTTCGGGTCAGCGCCGGAGGTCCAGACCGACTTCGGCATGACCTTGTCGTCGTTCATTGCCTTGAACTTCTCCAGCGCGGAGACGGTCGCCGCGTCGGGCATCTGGTACTTGCCGTCGGAGCCGAGTTGGAAGCCCTTGCCACCGTTGTTGTAGATGAAGGCCCGGATACGCGCGGGGGAGTTGTCGTAGACGAGGTCGTACTTGGCACCCGTCGCGGTGCGGACCTTCGTCGCCGCGGAAAGGAACTCGTCCCACGTCCAGGTCTGGTTGGGGTCGGTCGGGACGGTGACCCCGGCCTTGGTGAACAGGCTCTTGTTGATGAACAGGCCGGCCGCGGTGAGGTCGGACGGGATCGCGAGGACCTTGCCGTCCTGCTCGGTGATCAGGTCCTTATTGATCTTGTTGGCGTCGTTGTTCGCGGTGTCGCTCAGATCCTGGAGCTGGTTGATCCAGATGGTGTCCAGCGAGGGCACGCTGGCGACGTCGGGCAGGGAGTTGGCTTGGGCGGACTGCCGCAGCTTGTCCTGGTACCCGTCGTAGGGCTGGTTCACGACCTCGACGGTGACGCCTTCCTTCGCCTCGAACTCCTTGGCGAGGTCGGTGTAGCCTTGAATCTGCGCCGCGGTCGACAGCCAGAACGTGATCTTCTTGGCGCCGCCGCTCGAGCCCGAGTCGTCGTCAGAGCCGGAGCCGCAAGCGGTCAGCACCGCCGCGGTCGCGACGACCACTGGCAACCACCGCCAGCGTCGAAGTGAAGTCGTCATCGGTGTTATCTCCTTGTGATCCACGCAGCCCTTGTAGGCGACGGACGTTAACGGGCAAGCGTTTACCGCGTCAATAGTCAGGACATACTCACGTAAAAAAATGTCCTGACATACGGACGTCATGTACCCGGAATGCCTAGCAAAGGCAGGTCATGGAGCGCTCCCGGCGAGCAGGAGCCGCACGCGCGTGGGGACGCGTCCTGTTACGTACAGTAACTGTCCCGTTGCGGCGTCCGTGCCTCCGAGGTACCGGTACTCCTCTCCCGGCTCGTACGCCGGTGCGGCCAGCGCCGGCGTCTCCGGGCCGTCGACGAGCGCCACCGTGATCGCGTGGCCGTCGACCTCGTACCGGGCGGTGCCCGCGTCCAGCCGCCACCGGTCGCCGCCCAGGGGGTGCGCCCCGGCCAGGGTCCCGCCCGGCCGGAACGCGAGCTCGAGCGCCCAGTCCACACTGGCGCCGGTCAGGTCCAGGGTCAGCTCCACGCCGTCCGAGGTGAGCCGCGCGGTCACCGTCGTGGCCAGCGTGACCTCGTCCTGAGTACGCCTGCCGAAGTCCATCGCGGCGCTGAACCGGCCCTCGTCGACGAGCCGGTAGTCGCCGTCCGGGTCGTGATGCGCGGGCGCGAGCGGCTGGTAGTAGGCGGCGCTCACGGTCTCCGCGAGGGTCGCGGTGGTCGCGCCGGCGGCGTCTCGCTCCACCGCGAGGCCGTCCGGGCGAAACGGCCCGTGGCTGAAGAACGTGCGCGAGAGCCGGACGCTGTCCAGCACCGCCGCGCCGGCGAACAGCCGCAGGAACGTCGGCGAGTTGGCCAGCCCGGAGCGGATGTGCCGGTGGCGCGGGAAATCCGAGCCGCCGAAGACCACAGTCGTGGTGGTGGGCCGGTGGTCGACGAGCAGCCCGGCGGCGCTGAAGACCCGCTGCCGGGTCCGCGCGGGCTCGGCAGCCGCCGGCAGCGCGAGCGCGGCGCCGGGGTCCAGCACCAGGCGCGTGGCGGCCTCCGCCGGCTGGAGGATTCCCTGCTCCAGGGCCAGCCCCGCCGCCCACGCCAGGTCCGCGCGCCCGCGCACCCTCGCGACGTGGCGCAAAGGCATGAGGTACGCGGACAGCGTCACCGAGAAGCGCTGGTCCTGCCGGCGGGACAGCACGGTCTCCACCGTCCCGTCCGGCAGCAGCAGGTCGAGCGTGGCGTCCAGGTTCCGCTCGACGGCGTCGACGAGCTCCGGGCGGTCGAACACCTCGGCGATGGCGAGCAGCGACGGGTTCGACACGAAGGCGGCGTAGCCGGCGCTGCGCTCGGAGTACAGGCCGTCGCCGTCGATGTCGACGCCCTCGGCCAGCCACTGCTCGACCCGGTCCGCGAGCTCCGGCCGCACCGCCTCGGGCGCGACCCGGAACAGCCGGGCGAGCGCCGCCGACAGCTCCCAGCGGTGATTGGGCGTGTGCACACCGCCGCTGACCAGGGCTGGCGTGGCGGCCACGAGCAGGTGTTCGAGCTCCTTGGCGAGCAGGTGCGCCGACCCGTCCGCGCGCCGCAGCATCAGCAGTGCATCGGCGAGGTCGTTGACGCTGAACGCCGAGTCGGGCGGGGAGTCGACGTTGTCGCCGCCGCTGAACAGCCCACCCGGTCCCTGTAGCTCCCGCAGGTGGCCGGCGAGGCGGACGCCGTGGTCGAGCAGGTCGGCGTCGCCGGCGTACCCTGCCGCGCCGCACGCCGCCGCGACCAGCACCTTGATCCGCTCGGCGAGGGGGCGGTGCTGCATGCCGCGCCACGCGTCCCCCGAGGCCTCGCCGACGACCGCGCCCACCTGCGCGGCCAGGGCCGCACGCACCTGGTCGACGAACGCGACATCGGTCTCGGCTTCCGCCATAGTTTGTGCCCTTTCGGGTTGTTCGCGGGGAAAAGCGCTCCGGCGACACTCTAGCCACCGACCCTGCACCCCTTACGCCCACCCAACAAAGACGCGACCCCCCTCACCCCGCGCCGTCCTCCCCGCGCCGTCCTCCCCGCGCGTCCGCGCACCGTCCTCCCCGCGCGTCCCGCGCGCCGTCCTCCCCGCGCGTCCGCGCACCGTCCTCCCCGCGCGTCCCGCGCGCTGCTCTCCCCGCGCGTCCCGCGCGCTGCTCTCCCCGCGCGTCCGCGCGCCGGTCTCCCCGCCGATCAAGGGCGAATGCACGTGCTTTGATCGCCGATCCACGTGCATTTGCCCTTGATCGACGGAATCCTCCTTGATCGGCGGCCGCCGGAGGCGACCGCATCCGCCGCGGACACGCAACGTCTCTCGGCGCCGGCGCAGGACGCCGCTATATCCGGGAAAGCGCGGCCTCCGCACGCGCGCCAGTCCCCGCGAAATCCCGAACACGCTGGGTCATCCCCCGCGGGACGCGCAGGCGTTGCCCGGTCCGTCGAACTGGCCCTGCATTATGGGTGCGTGACGGGAGCGGAGCGGGTGTGGGACGAGTTTCGGCGGGCCACCGGCGTCGACGCGGAGCTCGTCGGCTCGTTCGCGTTCGGCGACTCGCCGGCGCTGGCCGACGAGCTGGCGGCGCTGGTGCGGCACGGCCCCAAGAGGGCCACCGCCGGTCTCGTGCTGGAGTTCGAGCGCGACGGCGAGCCGGTGCCGCGCCCGGGCGACCACTGGGTGGTGCTCGGTGGGGACGGTGAGCCGGTGTGCGTCATCCGCACCACGGACGTCGAGATCAAGCCGCTCGACCAGGTGGACGCGGCGTTCGCGTGGGACGAGGGGGAGGGCGACCGGAGCCTCGCCTACTGGCAGGAGGCGCACCGCCGGTACTTCACCCGGGTCTGCGAGCAGGCTGGTGTGCCGTTCGCGACGGACCTGCCCACCGTGTTCGAACGGTTCGAGATGGTCTGGCCGCGCGACGAGGTCAGATGACCGGCCGGATCGAGGTGAACATGTCCTGCCACCCGCGCGACGCGGGCAGGGCCAGGAGCCACTCGCCGCAGCCCTGCCAAGGGCTGGCGTCCGCGGCGCCGCCGCGCACGACGGGCGGGCCGTCGGCCGGCGCCGGCTCGGCGTAGCCGATCCCGTACCGGTCGGCGCAGCGCTCGGTCAGCGACCCCATCGCCGCGAGCCCGAACGGGTTTTCGGTGGCGGCCACCTCGGCCTCGACGCCGAACCGGTCGAGCAGCTGCTCCTCGGTCGGCGCCTCGTCGCCGCGCCACGTCAGCGTCGTAGTGCCGGCCCGCGCCGCGTACTCCCACTCGGCCTCGCTCGGCAGCCGGAAAGGCAGCGCCTCCAGTAGCGCGTCGAGCCACTCGTCTTCGAGGTGGGCGGCCGCGTCATCGTCGTCGACGTAGTCGTCCTCGTAGTCGGGCAACCAGTGCCGCACCTGCGCGACGGTCAGCGGGTGGCGCGCCATGAGGAACGGCTCCACTGTGACCGTCCGGATCGGACGCATCCGGTGGGCGTCATCGAGCATCACCGACGCGTCGGCGTGCGCGGAGAGCGCGGCCATCTCCGCGTCTGACAGGCCCATCTGGTACGTGCCGCCGGGCACGCGACGGAAGAGCACTCCGGACGCGTCGTGCCGCCACGCCGGCCGCCCCGCGACCGCCGTCTCCGTCAACCCGTCGAAGACCACCGCACGAGGTTACCGGACTCCGGAGCACGGCGACGATCAGGCAGAATCATCGTGCGATGGAGGTTGCGACGATCCTCGCGGCGCTCGCCGACCTGGCACCGGCCGGCGGCGAGCGGGTGCTCGACGTGTCCGGGGGTGGTCGGCCGCTGGTGTGGTTGGCGGAGCCCGACCGGGCGCCACGCAACGCGCGGATCGACCGGTTGGCGGCACTCGACGCGCTGCGCCGCGACGAGCGGGTCCTGCGTCTGGGGTGGACGTTCGTCGTGGGCGGCGCCGAGGTCGGTGGGACGCGCCGCAAGGTACGCCTGCCGGTGCTCGCGCAGCCGGTGCGGCTGGAATGGGGGCTGCGCGGGTACCGGGTGGTGCCGGCCGGCGACCTGGAACTGACCCCGCTCATCGAGGACCGCACCGTCGCGGCGGGACTGGAGGCGGCGCCGGGACTGGCGAGTACGGGGTGGCTGGGCGCCACCGGCACGGCTGCCTGGGTGAAGGCCGCGGCCGAGGCCGCAGGGCTGGCGGTCAGCGAGGTGCTGGCAAAGGCGCCGAAGCGCGTCGACGACGACGCTCTCGTCGGGGTGGCCGCGCCGGCGCTGTTCGTGACCCGCGACGTGGTGGCCACCGGGCTGCGCGACACCCTGCTGGCGTGGGCCTCCCATCCGGGCCTGGAAAGCACCGCGCTCGGCCACGCGTACGCCGACCGTCCACATCAGAGGTCCGCTGTGGACGGCGAGGATCCGCTGTCGCCGCTGCCGCTCAACGCCGCCCAGCGCGAGGTGGTCCGCCGCACCCGGGTGGAGCCGGTGGTGGTCGCGGGCGGGCCACCGGGCGGCGGCAAGAGCCACGCGGCGGTCGCGGCGGCGCTCGACGTGGTGGACCGGGGCGGTTCGGTGCTGGTGGCCACGCAGTCGGTACACGCCGCGGACGTGCTCGCCGACCTGGTGCGCCGATACGACGGGCCGGCGCCTGTGCTGTTCGGCGACAGCGAGCGCCGCGCCGAACTCGCCGCCGACCTGAGCCGCGGCGCGGAGGCGGGAGCGGACGCGGAACGGGTGCGCGCCATCGCCGCCGCGGTGGAGGCGGCCGCCGCGCCGGTCACGTCGATCCGGGCCGGCATCGCCGCCGCGCTCGACACCGAACGGCGGGCCGCCCAACTGCCCCGCTGGCAGCCGGCGATCCCCGCACTCCAGGCCGACGTGCCCGGTGCGTTCACAGTGGACGCCGACCACGCGTCGGCCAGTACCCTCTTGACGGCCGCGGCCGCGACGGGTGGCGGATGGTTGCGGCGTTGGCGCCGCGGCCGCGCGGAGAAGCGCCTGCGCCGGATGCTGGGCGCCCGGCCGGCTGTACCCCATGATCGGCTGCAGGCGGCTCTCGACGCCGCGATTGCCGCGCGTGCCGCCGCGCGACTGGCCGCCAGCGGCGGCACCGACCTGGCGCCCGCCTGGCGGGCCCTCGCCGACGGCGACGCCGCGCTGGCGAGCGCCGTCGGCGCGGCGATGCGGCGGCGGGCGACCAGCTCCGCGCGGTGGAACGCGGCCGCGCGGCGCAGCGCCACCGCCCTGGGAGCCGCCTTACGCGCCGGACGGAACCGGCGCCGCGAGATGCTCACCGCCCTCGACGGGCCGGCGCTGGTCCGGGCGCTTCCACTGTGGATCGGCACGGTGACCGATGTGGACGATCTGCTGCCGCCGACGGCCGGCATGTTCGACCTCGTGGTGCTCGACGAGGCGGCCCACATCGACCAGTTGCGCGCGGCACCGGTGCTGGCGCGGGCGCGGCGGGCGCTGGTGATCGGCGACCCGCGGCAGCTGCGGTTCGTGTCGTTCGTGGCCGACGTGGAGGTGGCGGGGACGCTGCGGCAGCGCGGCCTGGAGCACCTGGCCGACCGGCTCGACGTGCGCCGGGCGAGCGCGTTCGACGTGGCGGCCGGCGCGGCGGCGGTGACCTGGCTGGGCGAGCACTACCGGTGCGCGCCGCACCTGATCGGGTTTTCGGCGCGGCGGTTCTACGCCGACCGGCTGGAGCTGGTCACCCGGCACCCGCGCAACGAGCTCACCGACCTCATCGAGCTGGTCCGGGTCTCGGGCGGGAGCGTCGAGGACGGCGTGAACCGCGCCGAGGTCGACGCGGTGCTCGAACAGGTGCGGCGGTTGGCCGAGGCGCCGCCGGAGGGCGGGATCGGTGTGATCACGCCGTTTCGGGCGCAGGCCGACGCGATCGAGTCCGCCTTGCTGGGCGCCTTTTCCGTGGAGGAGATCCAGAAGCTGGGCCTGCGCTCCAGCACCGTGCACGGCTTTCAGGGCAGCGAAGCCGACGTGGTGGTCGCGTCGCTCGGCCTGGTGGACTGGGACTCGGCGTCGCGGCACCGGTTCGCTGCCGACCCGAACCTGTTCAACGTCATGATCACCCGTGCGCGCCACCACATGACCGTGGTGACCTCGCTGACGTCGCCGCAGGGCCTCGTCGCCGAGTACTTCCAGCACGCCGAGCAGCCCGAACGCACCGCGCCGGGCGAGGGGGTCCCGCCCGGCGAGTGGGCGGCGGCGCTGGCCCGCGAGCTGCGCCGTGCCGGGGTGCCGGTCCGTTTCGGGTACCCGGTGGGGCGCTGGCGGATCGACCTGTGCGCCGGCGAAGGCGAGGGCGCCATCGGGCTGATCTGCGCGGTGCACCCGGACGGCGTCGACGCGCACGTCGAACGGCAGCGCACGCTGACCCGCGCGGGCTGGCGCCTGCACGACGCGTTCGCCAGCCGCTGGGCCGGCGACCCGGTCCGCGCCGCCCTGGAGCTGGCGCCGCCCCACCCCTAGCCGCCCTCCGCTCGCGCCGTGCGCCCGCTCGCGCCGTGCGCCCGCTCGCGCCGTGCGCCCGCTCGCGCCGTGCGCCCGCTCGCGCCGTGCGCCCGCTCGCGCCGTGCGCCCGCTCGCGCCGTGCGCCCGCTCGCGCCGTGCGCCCGCTCGCGCCGTGCGCCCGCTCGCGCCGTGCGCCCGCTCGCGCCGTGCGCCCGCTCGCGCCGTGCGCCCGCTCGCGCCGTGCGCCCGCTCGCGCCGTCGATCAAGGGCAAACGCACGTGGTTCGATCTCTTTTCCACGTGCGTTTGCCCTTGATCCATGCGATTGCCCTTGATCGGCGACCCGGCGCGCGTCGCGGTGCGCGCTGGAGCTGGCGCCGACCCGGAGGGCGGCGCCAGCTGACCTAGAACTCGGAGTTGTAACTGGTGAACGAGCCGGCGTCGACGCGGAATCCGGCCGACGTGTAGCAGGCGACATTGCGCACCAGCACGGTCGTGCCGTTGTACGCCCAGGGCGCCTGCAGGTTGCAGAACTCACCGGCCTGCCCCTCGGTGGTGACCTGCACCGTGTCTGGGCGCTGCGCCAGCCCGCGGAAGCCGACGAGCGTCAGCCCCGGCCCTGAGGACGCGACGATGTTGACGCCCGTGCCGAAGAGTGAGTTGAAGTTGGTCGACGGCGGCCCGAGGTTCGGGACCGGGAGCGGCGGTGCGTTCCAGAGGTACCCGAAGTGCTTCGGTGGGTACGCCGAGCCGAAGAGCGACCGCTGGAACTGGTAGCTCAACGTGAAACCGGTGTCGAGCTTCGCGCCGGCTCCGTCGAAGCAGAACACCAGGACGTCCTGCCCTCCGGGGCTCGATCGCCACTTCGCGACCTCGCAGTGCGCCGCGACGCTCGAGTTGGCGGCCGTGAGCTGGAGGCTGCCGTCGAACGGCCCCGGCGTGCTGAGCGCGGGGAAGCGCACGACGTACTCGCCGGTCGAACCGGTCGGCGTCACGACGTTGCCGCTGCCGAGCGCGGAGTTGTACTCGCTCACGATCCCACCGGTCTGGTCGGCGTGGACGTACCCGTAGTGGCCGGGTATCCCGTCGGGCGGCGAGCTGCTCGCGAAGACCGCCGTGAACGGCGTGTCGATGCCGATGCCGCCCGGCCGGAAGCAGCCGATGTACGCGATCTCGTCGGCGCCGGAGTAACCCCACCTCAACGCCTGGCACCAGATCGGGCGCCCGCTGATCGCGGTGACGTGGACGACGCCGCCCTTCGCGGCCTGGCCCGGGAACACGACCCGGTAGAAGCCGCCGCCTCCCGCGGCGACGGTCGTGGTGGGCGGCCAGGTGCCCGACGGCACCACCGCGGCGCCGTTCCACAGTACGAAGCCGTGCCCGTCCGGCACAGCCGCCTGCGCTGGCGCCGCGATGCCGACCGCTGCGGCTACCGCGAGCGCGATCCCGATCGCGGCGGCCATGATCCTGCGCTGGATGCCCATATCGCTCCTTCGTGGGTTGAGGTATGGGGGCGCCAGAACAGGATCCGATGAAGTTCGTCGACATGACCAGCGCGGCGGCGCACGCTGGCATGACAGGTTGGCGACGTATCTGAGCGCGATTCAGCCCCCTCCGGGCTCATCGGTGACTGTGGACAGTTGTATGCTATTTACGCCGACCGGGACGGGCTGTGACAGAGGAGCAGTGAGCAAGCCGCACGCGAGCAGCAAGGCCGCCGTCCTCGACGCCATCCGCGCGGCGGGCACGATCAGCCGGGTCGGCCTCATCCAGGCCACGGGCTTCACCGCTCCCACCATCTCCACGCTCGTGCGCAAGCTCATCAACGAGGGCCTCGTCGTCGAGACCGGGCACGCCGAGTCGACCGGCGGCAAGCGCCGCGTGCTGCTGCAGCTCAACCACGCGTCGCGGTACGCGGTGGGCGTGCACCTCGACGACGGCACGATGACGTACCTGCTGACCAACCTCGGCGGCGTCGCGGTGGCCCGGATCGCCCGGCCCGGCGCGGGCGCGGAAGAGCCCGCGGCGGTCGTCGCCCGGATGGCCGGCGAGATCGGCGCGCTGATCGACGGCGTCGACGTCGAGCGCGACCGGGTACTGGGCGCGGGCCTGGTGTTTCCCGGACCGCGCACCGGGCTCACCCCGTCGATGCGGCAGTGGGAAGGCTTCCCGCTCGGTCCGGCCCTGGAACGAGCGATCGGGTTGCCGGTCGTGCTCGACAACGACGCGACCGCCGCGGCGCTGGGGGAGCACTGGGCCGGCGGGTTCGGCACCGCGATCGCCGCGGCAGCCCTGTACATGGGCACCGGGATCGGTGCCGGCCTGGTCATCAACGGCATCACGTACCGCGGCCCCAGCGGCAACGCCGGCGAGTTGGGACACGTGTGCGTGCACGCGGACGGCCCGGACTGCTGGTGCGGGGCGCGCGGCTGCCTGGAGGTCGTGGCCGGTCCGGCAGCCGTGGTCGCCGCCGCGCGCGCCGACCGGTCGGTGGCGGAGGCGGTCGGCCTGCGCGACAGCGCGAAGCGGGCGTCGGTGGCCGGTGACTTCGCCGCCATCAGCCGCGCCGCGCGGCGCGGCGAGCCGCGGGCGCTGGCCATCCTGGAGAGGTCCGCGCGCTACGTCGCCACGGCCGCGCGCACGCTCGCCAACCTCATGGACCTGGAGGTACTCGTACTGACGGGGCCGAGCTTCGCGGTCGCCGGTTCGGTGTACCTGCCGATCGTGCGGGAGGAGCTGCGCGCCTTCTTCCTCCGCCCCGCGCACGCCGTCGATGTGCGGCTGTCCCGGTCGGCCGCGTCGGCATCCGCGGTCGGCGCCGCCGCGCTGGTGCTGGAGTCGGAGCTGGTGCCGCTCAGCCATGGCCTGCGCCTGCCGGAGAACCTCGACTCCGAGCCTGAGCCCGCGGCCTAGCTCTCCGGCAGGCGTGGGAGGGTGTCGGGATGACAGCGACGAGCGCGGTCGGCCTCGTGCTGGCCAGGCCACCCCGCCTGCTCGGCGCCGAGCCGTTCTTCATGGAGTTCATCGCCGGCATCGAGGAGCGGCTGGCCGAGCGCGGCCGGTCGGTGCTGTTGCACGTGGTCGCCGACCACGCCGCCGAGATCGCCGCGTACCGGCGCTGGGCCGAGCGCCGGCTCGTCGACGCGGTCATCCTCGTCAACAGGACCGTCGACGACGCCCGCCCGGCGATGCTGCGCGAGCTGGGCCTGCCCGTGGTGGTGGCGGGGGAGCCGGTCGAGGGCGCCCCGGCGGTGCGGCGCGACGACGTCGGCTCGGTACGCGCCGCGCTGGCCCACCTGGCCGGCCTCGGTCACCGCCGGATCGCGCGTGTCAGCGGCCCCAGCACGCTCGTGCACACCCGCACCCGCACGGCCGCGCTGCTGGAGGCGGCGGGTGCCGCCGGCGTCGAGGCGGTCGTGGTGGAGGGCGACTACTCGGAGGAGTCCGGCGCGAAGCTCACCGCACAGCTGCTGGCCCGGGCCGAGCCGCCGAGCGCGATCGTGTACGACAACGACCTGATGGCCGTGGCCGGCCTGCACGCCGCGAAAGGGCTGGGCCAGCGGGTGCCGGACGACCTGAGCCTGATCGCCTGGGACGACTCCAGCCTGTGCCGGCTGGCATCGCCGGCGCTCACCACGATGAGCCTCGACGTGCACCTGTTCGGTGAGCTGGTGGCTGAGTCGGTGGTCAGGCTTGTCGAGGGTGATCCGGTCGCGGAGCGGTGGTGTCCAACGGAGACAGTGGTGCCGCGCGAGACGACCGCGTCCTGTGCCTGATGGTGGGCTCGTTCGCGCGGCTGAGAGGCAGCTCCCTCGCTCGCGCTTGACTTAAAGAGGTTAATAAAGAAAGCTCCTGTGCGCGCTCCCATCGATGGTCACCTCTCACTACCAGAGGAGATCTGAGATGAAACGTCTGTACGCGCTGCTCGCCGCCCTCGTGGCGGTGCTCGGGTTCGCGGTGACCAGGCCCGCGCTGGCGGCTACCCCTGTGAAGATCATGCCACTGGGCGACTCCATCACGGCCGGCCCTGGCTGCTGGCGCGCCCTGCTCTGGGATCGTTTGCAGCGCACCGGTTACACCAACATCGACTTCGTGGGCACCCAGCCTGGTGGCGGCTGTTCGGTCGCGCACGATGGCGACCACGAGGGCCACGGTGGCTTCTCCGCCACCGGCATCGCCGACCAGAACCAGCTGCCACCCTGGCTGTCGGCCACCAACCCCGACATCGTCATGATGCACCTGGGCACGAACGACATGTGGGGCGGCCACATCCCGCTGGCAAACAAGATCACCGCGATCACCAAGCTGGTCGGGCAGATGCGGGCCAACAACCCCAACATGAAGATCATCGTCGCGCAGATCATCCCGATGGGCGCCAACGCCTGTTCGACCTGCCCGGCCGATGTGATCGCCTTCAACAACCGGATTCCGGGCTGGGCCGCCGGCCTTTCCACCGCCCAGTCACCGATCGTCGTCGTCGACCAGTGGACCGGCTTCAACACGGCCACCGACACCGGCGACGGTGTACACCCCAACGGCGCCGGGTTCCAGAAGATGTCCGATCGCTTCTACCCAGTACTGTCGCAGATTTTGAACGGTGTCATCCCGCCAGGACCGACGACCTCGCCCACGGCGTCGCCGACCGTTTCCCCGACGGCTTCGCCCACGACGCCGCCGCCTGCCGGCGGCGCCTGCACCGCCACCTACAAGGTGGTTTCGCAGTGGACCGGTGGGTTCCAGGGCGAGGTCACCGTCCGCAATGGACGGACGACCGCGTCGTCGGCCTGGACGGCCACATTCAGCTTCGCGAACGGCCAGCAGATCACCCAGCACTGGAATGCCACCGTCGGCCAGAGCGGCGCCGCGGTGACCGCCCGGAACCTGAACTGGAACGGCACCCTGGCCGCCGGCGGCACCGCCACCTTCGGCTTCCTCGCCAACTGGAACGGCACCAACGCGGCACCCGCCGTGGCGTGCACCGTTTCTTGACACTTGCTATTTTCTTTACACATGTCATTATCTGAGGTGTGACGATCACCCCCACCCGGGACAGGCGGGTGCGCCGATCGCGGTCCGCGCTCATGCGGGCCGCGATCGCCCTGGTGGCCGAGCGGGGCACCTCGAGCATCCCGGTGTCCGACATCGTCGACGCCGCCGACGTGAGCCGCCCGCTGCTCTACCAGCACTTCGGCGACCGCGACACGCTGCTGCTCGAAGCCGCGCTCGACCTGGCACGCACCGACCTGGTCGAGCGCGTACACGATCGGGACGAGAAGCTGACAGAACGCGACCGCGTGCTGGCCGCGACGCGTCACTTCGCGCGGCACCGCGCCTTCTACCGGCCCATGCTGACCGGGCCCTGCGCGTACGGGCTCAACAAGGCCCTTACCGACCTGCTGAGCCCCTTCAACCGCGTGTGGGCGCGGCGGATGAGCCCCGGCGACCTCGCTTCCGAGCTGCTCGACGACCTCGCGCTGTTCCTGACCGGCGGCTCAGCCGCCGTCATCAACACCTGGGTCATCGAGGGGCCCGACCCGCTCGACCCAGAGGCGTTCACCGACCGGCTGTTGCGAATGCTGCCGGTCGTCACGTGCCAACCGTCCGACAGGGAGTCCCAGCCGTGAGACTGAGCAGCCACCTGATCCAACGGTTCATGAAGCTCGAGCCACCCATCACGCGGAACCTGGTCGTCGAGCGTGGCCTGCGGGTGCCGATGCCCGACGGTGTCGAGCTTCTCGCCGACCGCTGGGCGCCGCGCACCGGCGGCGACGGACTGCCGACCGCGCTGATCCGCTGCCCGTACGGCCGCGGGCCCGTCGCCCTCGGCATGGCGCGGCCGCTGGCCGAGCGCGGATACCAGGTGCTGCTGCAGAGCACCCGCGGCGGCTTCGGCTCCGGCGGCGCGTTCGACCCGATGCGGCAGGAGCGCGAGGACGGCCTGGCGACGCTTGACTGGCTGGTCAAACAGGCGTGGTGCGGCGAGGCGATCGTGCTGGTCGGCGTCAGCTACATGGGGTACGTCCAGTGGGCGGTCGCCGACGCGCTGCCGCCGCAGGTGAAGGCGATGATTCCGCAGATGACCGAGTCGGCGCTGTCGCTGGGTTTCCTGAGCCGTGACTCGTTCGAGCTCGAGACGCCGTTCGGCTGGGGTGTGCTGACCGCCACGCAGGAGCGCCCGCTCGCGCTGTTTCGCCAGCCGCTGCAGACCCGCCGGACCCGCCGCGCGCTGCGTACGCTGCCGCTGTCGGGCAGCGACGTCGCGGCCGTCGGAAAACGCATCGACTACGTACAGGACATCCTGGCGCACGACGCCTCGGCGCCGCGCTGGGAAGGCGCCGACCACCGCCACCGGGTGGCCGCGACGGGCGTGCCCGTCAGCTCCATCGGCGGCTGGTTCGACATCTTCCTGCCCGGCCAGCTGCGCGACTTCCAGATCCTACGATCGTCCGGTCGCACCGCGCGGCTCACGGTCGGGCCGTGGACGCACGCGGAGTTCACCAACCTCGGCGTCCAGGAAGCGGTCGAATTCGGGCTGGCGCTCGCGCGCGGTGAGGAGCCGCCGCCGCGCGAACCGGTGCGGCTGTACGTGATGGGGGAGGAGGCGTGGCGCGGCTTCGACGCCTGGCCGCCCACCGGGTACGCGCCGACGCGTTTTCACCTTCAGCCCAACGGTGGTCTGTCCACATCGGCTCCCGCCGACTCGCCGCCGGACGCCTACCGCTACGACCCGGCCGACCCGACGCCTGCCGTGGGTGGCGTGCGGATGAGCGACGGCGGTCGCGTCGACAACACCGCGCTGGAGGCCCGGCCGGACGTGCTCACGTACACCACGCCGGCGCTGGAGGAGGCCCTGGAGGTGGTCGGCGAGGTGAGCGCGGAGATCTGGTTCCGTTCCAGCCTGCCGTACGCCGACGTCTTCGTGCGACTCTGCGATGTGGACGAGCGCGGCCGGTCGACGAACGTGTGTGACGGGCTGGTGAGCTTGGCGGGAGCGGACGAGGTGCGGTGCGCGGCCGTGCGGCTGTGGCCGACGGCGTACCGGTTCGCGCGCGGCCACCGCGTCCGGGTGCAGGTCTCCAGCGGCGCCTTCCCGCGCTACGCCAGAAACCCCGGCACCGGCGAACCCCACGCCACCGCCACCCGCATGGTCCCGGCCGACCAAACCATCCACCACGACCCAACCCACCCCTCAGCAATCCTCCTCCCTACACCCCACCCATAGCCCGCGCCCGCGGCTCTGCCTCGCGCGCCGTGCCTCGCGCGCCGTGCGCGGCGCGCGCTTTGCCCGTCGATCAAGGGCAAATGCACGTGGTTCGATCTCAGATCCACGTGCACTTGCCCTTGATCGACGTGATCCTCCTTGATCGCCGCGGCCCCGTCGCCCAGGCCCGCCCCGCGATGCGCGCCTCGCCTGCGATCGGCGTCGCCGCCGCCACAAGCGCCGGCCAAGGCCGGGCGCTGGCAACGCCCGGCTGGCCTTACGGGTACGCGCAGCCGGCGTCGCGCAGCGGGCCGACGACGAGGACGGTCGCGGACCACGGTGACGTGACGTACCCGAGCAGGCAGGCGCCACCCACCGGTACCGCGAACATGATCGCGCCCCGCGGCGCTGGATCGGTGATGCGGGCGTCTCGCACGACCGGGCCGAGGAACCCCGCGCCGACGATCGCCCGCCGCACCGTCTCCGCCGTCGACTGCGCTCCCTCCACCGCGCACAACCCCTGCGAGCGCTGGCAGGTGGCGCCGACGAGAGCCTGATTGAGATCAGCCACGAGCGGCTGCGCGGCACGCCAGTCGGACGGCGACACCGGCTCGCGCCGCGCCATGTCGGCACTGATCCGGTCGCAGTGGTCTTCCCAGCTGACTTGCGCGCAGGCGTAACCCTGTACCGCCTCGGTGGCGGTGATCTCCGGGTCGCCCGCCGACGCGGCGCCCCGCACCAGCGGTACGATCACCGCCACGCCGCTGGCGATCACGAAAAGCGCGGCGACAAGCCCCCATACCCGAAACCGGCGCACCCGGTGACGGTACCGGCTGCCGGCTTCGGGCCGCCGCACCCGGCATAATGGAACCCTGATGATCATCCTGATGCACAGCTCGAAGACGATGCGCACGCCGACGTCGGGCGTGGCGCCGACCGGTACGCCGGTCCTGCTGGACCGGGCCGAGGAGCTCATCGCCCACCTGCGGAAGCTGTCCGAAGACGAGGTGTGCCGGGTCATGAACGTCTCCGCCGACCTCGCGGCGAAGACACGCCAGCAGTACGCGGAGTGGAGCACCGAGCCTGCGCGGCAGGCGCCGGCGGCCGCGACGTTCGTCGGCGACATCTACAGCGGCCTGCGGGTCGACTCGTTCAGCGCGGCCGACCGCGGGTACGCCGACAAGCACCTGCGGATCCTGTCCGGCCTGTACGGCATCTTGCGGCCGTTCGACGGCATCAGCCCGTACCGGCTGGAGATGGGCTACCGGCTGGCGGTCGGCGCGTACCCGAATCTCTATCGCTTCTGGGGCGCCGCGATCGCCGACCAGCTGCCGGCGTCGGGCCGCGTCGTCAACCTCGCCGCTGGTGAATACAGTAAGACGGTCCTGCCGCACCTCGACCCCGACCGCGTCGTGACGCCGAAGTTCCTCACCGTCGACCCGGCGTCGAAGCAGCCGAAGTTCGTGGTCGTGCACGCGAAGATCGCCCGGGGTGCGTTCGCCCGTTGGCTGGTCACCGCCCGCGTGAAGGACGCGGCGATCCGCGAGTTCGACGACATCGGGTACCGGTACGACGAGAAGCTCAGCACACCGCGCGAGCCAGCGTTCGTGTGCCAGGAGTTCGGCGGCAAAGGCCTCTCCGTGCGCCTCACCTGAGCCTCAGCCGATGGCCGCCACCCCGGTGCGGGGTACCGTGACGCGGTGACTCGCAACCGCCCGCTGGCCGCTGCCGCGGCCGTCCTCGCAGCCGTGCTCGCCGTCCTCGTGCCCGCCGCGCCCGCCCAGGCGCACACCGAGCTGAGCCGCACGAGCCCAGCCGCGAAGAGCACGGCGACCAAGCCGCTGACGCAGGTGACGCTGACCTTCAGCGGCCTGATCAAGAAGCCGGGCACGACCGTCGCGGTGACCGGCCCGGACAAGGTCTCCTACAGCGCGGGCGCCGCGGGCGTGCTCGACAAGACCATCACCCAGCCGGTGAACCCGCTGCCGGTCGGCGTCGTGACGGTCGCCTGGCGCACCACAGCGTCCGACGGGCACGTGCTCCAGGGCAGCTTCACGTTCACGAACCAGGCGGCGCCGCCCACGCCGACCGCCGAGCCGACCCCGACGGCCGCGCCGACCGCGCCGGCCACGACGGCGGCGGCACAGGCCGCGGTACCGGCGGCGAGCTCCGGCGACGGCTCCTCGTCCTCGACAGGCTGGTGGGTGCTCGCGGGGGCGGTCGTCGTGGTGCTCGCGCTCGCCGGTGGCCTGCTGTGGCGGCGCCGCCAGCCACGAGCGTCCGCTACGGGCGCTGGCGGGTGAGCATGAGCGGCGTGCCCTCCAGGCCGAGCAGCACGCGCTCGCCGAGCGGGCGGGACAGGTAGACGGTCGCCTGGCGGTACGGGCCGAACGGGCTCAGCGGCGCACAGGAGACGTTCCGCGCCTCCTCCAGCACCCACTCCGGCGGCACCATCGGCTCCACGACGACCACCACGGCCGACGCGCCTTCGACCACGTGCGCGGTGTACTCGCCAGAGCACGGCCCGGTGCCGGACGGTGCGCCGAGGTACTCGACGGTCAAGGTGTTCTCAGCGGTCGCGTGCACGATGCCGCGGGCCACACGGGCGTACTCGCCGCCCGAGAAGCTCTCGCGGTGCGGCGGCGGCTCGGCGTCGACCGCGATCCGGGCGACCCGGAAGGCAGCGCCCTCCACAGTGAACACCCAGGCCGGCACCGACGCCCAGCCGTGCGTGGTGCGCGCTGGCACGGCACCCATCTCGGCGCCGGTCACCCGCATGGCCGGCCCGTCGCAGGGCTCCTGCCGGCACCGCTCCGCCTGGGCCGCCGTGAACGCCTCGGCCGCGGAGACCAGCGGCACCCGGTCGGCGGCGCCGTCCTGCCATACCACAGTGGACGGAGCGGGCGAGGTCTCGGGCAGCGGCACCGCGGCGGACAGCCGGTGTCCGCCGAGCCGTTCGAGCTCGGTGTCGGGCGGGAGCACGAAGGTCCACCCCCACCGGTTGTTCGGCACGTCGCGCGCCACCGGCATGTATTGGCGGACCGGCTGGCCGGGATGCTCCCGGTCCCACGCCACGAGGACCGTGCGGGCCTGCTTGTCCAGCACCGCGGTCTTGTGCGGAGGCGGGTAACCGTAGCGTTTCGACTGCGGCCACAAGGCGTACGCGCCGAGCCCGGCGGCGACGGCGCAGGCGGTGGCAGCGGCGGCGATGGCGGCCGTGCGGCGGCGAGGCATCCTCATTGGACGCCCGCGACGGCTCCGCGGTTGCCGCCGCCGGCCAGCGGGCGGCGGGCGGCGCGCTACCGGCGGCAGGCGGCGGCCAGCCGCGGCCGCGCGCCAGGCGAGCCTTGACGGGGCGCATTGGAGGCACGCCGATCAAGGAGGATCGCGTCGATCAAGGGCAAACGCACGCGGAAAAGAGATCGAACCACGTGCGTTTTGCCCTTGATCGACGGGGCGAGGCGGGTGCCGTCCGCGTGGGCGGGCGCCGTCCGCGTGGGCGGGGCGTCCGCGTGGGCCGCGCCGGGGCGTCCGCGCGCCGCGCGGGGCGGGGCGGGCGTGGGCTAGATCGTTACGCCGTCGACCTGGATGGTTTGGACGGAGGCTGCTGGGAAGGGGACGGCGACGGTCTTGGCGTTGACGCGCATGTCTTGGCGGGCGGTGTAGCGGTCGCCGCTGGCGGGGACGGTGGTCCAGCGTGGTACGACTCCGCCCGAGCTGCCGGTGACTTGGCTGAAGCGGGTCAGGTTGAAGGTGAGGGTTTGGGCGGCGCCGGTGTTGACCGCGACGATGATCAGGCGTCGGGCGGCTGGGTCGTAGCCTGCAGCCGCGTAGCCGACGCCGGTGTCGATGATGCGCATGCCCGGTCGGATGTGCCGGGTGAACTGGGCCAGCACGTAGTACTTGGGCTGGACCGCGCCGGCGCGCAGGGTGTTGAAGTCGTACTGGATGGCGGCCCAGCCGGCGCTGGGGTCCATGACCTGCCAGTAGCACCAGGCGGTGGGGTGCAGCCAGCGCCAGTCCAGGCACAGGTTGCGGGCCATGGTGATGCCGGTGCTGTCGTTTTCGCCGCTTTCGGAGTTCCACAGGATCTTCCCGGCGGCGCGTACGTCGTTGTAGAGCAGGTCACGCCGGCCGGCGGAGCCTTGATAGCCGTGCACGTTGACCTGGCGGACCAGGCCTTTGGTGGTGGCGTCGAAGCTGTTCCACGTCGTGCGGGCCAGGTCGTAGCTTGTCTCGTCGGAGGCGGAGATGTTGACCCCGGAAAGGCCCTGCCTGTTCAGTTCGGTGCGCAGGTGTGACAGGACGCTGCGCTGGGTCGTGGCGTCGATGTGGCAGCCTTCCTGGCCGCCGTCGGCGCGCCACCAGTTGGAGGAGGGCTCGTTGAACGGGTCCACGGTGCGAAAGGTGACACCCCACCGGTCGCGGGCGTATCGGGCGGTGACGGCCAGGTGGTGGGCGTGCTGGCGGTGGTTCCAGGACTGGAGGTTGAGGCCGCCGTTGGCGGCGCCGGACGGGTTGTGGTTGAGGCACATCCACCACATGGGTGAGTTGGCGAACAGTTCTGTGATGGCGCCGCGTTGTGCGGCTTTGACGAGCATGGCGCGTTGTTTGGCGTCGACGTTCCAGTTCCAGGCGGTGGAGGCGGGGTCTTCGTTGCGCCAGTCGAGCCAGAAGCCTTCGATCTGCTTGAAGCGGGGGATGTTGGGCGAGGCGACCATCTGCGCGCCGTCGACGGTGTTCCAGCTGCACGCGCCCAGGTTGTAGCGGGCGATGTTCAGGCCCAGGCCGGGCAGGTTCGCACCGTTGTAGGACACCGATTTGGTGGTGAAGAAGATGTCGGCGAAGTCGTCCCGGTCGCCGAAGACGTTCGCCCACCAGGCCAGCGACGTACCCCAGCCTTCCCACACCCCGTAGTCCGCGCCCGGGTCGATCGTGATCGTGGCGTCGGCGCGGGCCGTGCCGCCCGCGAGCGCGCCGCCTGCGGCGCCGGCGCCTGCCGCGGCGAGCAGGGTTCTGCGTGTGACCATGAGTCCTCCACGTATAGGCGAACATCATTGAAAGCCCGTGGGGGAAGTCTCATAGGCCCAGGTCAATCTGTCAACAGGGGTTTTAGGAAGGGTTGGCAGAAACCCGCCGGCCGATCCTCGGCGCGGCGCCGACGGCGGGCTGAGGGGGTCAGGGGTCGGCGATGCTCGCCGCGGGGGAGGGGGCCTCCACGTTGTACCCGAGCGGCTCGCGGCAGGTTCTAGATCATCTTGTGTCATCTACGGAAAGTTGTTGCGCGGTAACGGGATTGCCCCCGGGAAGCCGGCTTGTACCAAGGGGTATGCTTTTGCGGGCCATCGCGGAGGGCACCGTCAGCTAACCCCGGCCGGCGGTCGACGAAAGGATGGGTATGACGGTTGCCGTACGGCGCTGGTTCAGGTTCGCTGTGAGCGTGATCGCTGGCGCGGTCCTGATCACGGTGGCTCCGACAGCCGCGCAGGCGCAACCAGGCGACTCATCAGGGGCGCAGGAAGAGGCCCCGCCGCTGCTCAGCGAGGTGCTCGCGAGCACCGGCAAGCGGTACGCGCAGGCAAAGACCAAACTGGACGCGTCCCGGCGCAAGCAGCTCCAGCTCAGCGTCGAGGTGACCCGGGCCGAGCACCAGATCGAAGAGCTGGCGCCACAGGTCGCCCAGGTCGCCGCCGCGTCGTACCGGATGGGCAAGGTCGGACCGGTCTCGGCGCTGCTGAGCAGCTCCGACCCCACCAGCTTCATGGAGCGCGCGACCGCCCTCAGCGAGCTGAACATGGTCAACGACCAGAAGCTCCACAAGCTCACCGAGGCCCGCAACCGCGCCTCCGACGCAAAACAGGCCCTCGACGCCGAGGTCGCCGAGGAGCAGCGACAGCTGACAATCATCGCCAAGCAGAAGAAGGAAGCCGAGAACTCGCTCTCGCTGGTCGGCGGCAAGAGCCTGACCGTCAACGGTATGGTCAGCGCCACGTCCGCGGTCGCCAAGGCCGCGCCGCGCGCCTCGGACGGGTCGTGGCCGGATGAGTCGTGCAGCGTCGACGACCCGACCACCGGCGGATGCGTCACCCCGCGCACCTACCACGCGTACAAAGAGGTGAAGAGGGCCGGCTTCACACGGTTCGTGGGCTGTTACCGGTCCGGTGGGCCGTACGAGCACCCCAAGGGGCGGGCGTGCGACTGGTCGTTGCAGAGCAGCGGCTTCTCCAACGCGCACACGCGAGATCAGCGGCTGTACGGCAACAACCTCACCGCGTTCCTGGTGCGCAACGCCGACCGGCTCGGCGTCATGTACGTGATCTGGTACCAGCAGATCTGGCTGCCGGCCACCGGGTGGAGGTCGTACAGCGGCGCGAGCACCCACAAGGACCACGTGCACATGTCCATCCTGTAGCCGTGGTCACGCCGTCGATTCCGTTTCCCGGACGGGTGCGCCGGGCTGAGGAGCCGCGGGTGCGGCCCGGTGGCCGTGACGCGCTCGGTGTGGTCAACACCCTGGTGTGCGCCGTCGCCGCGAGACGGTTCGGCGTCGCGGTGCCGAACGTGTTCGCCACCTTGGGCCGGCACCGCCGGCTGTTTCGCGCCTGGCTGCGCTTCGCGGCGCGGCTCATGCCCTACGGCACGCTCAGCCGGGCGGACGCCGAGTTGGTGATCCTGCGGGTCGCGATCGTCTGTGGCAGTGACTACGAGTGGTATCAGCACGTCCGCCTGGCGCGGCGGGCCGGGCTGACCGACGAGCAGATCCAGCGGGTCGGCGCCGGACCGGACGCGCCGGGCTGGACCGACCACCAGCGTGCCCTGTTGAGGGCCGTCGGCGAGTTCACCACGGACCGGACGGTCGGCGCCGCCACCTGGGCCGAGCTGAGCGGGGCGTACGACGAGCGGCAGCTGATCGAGCTGTGTCTTCTCATCGGGCACTACGAGATGCTCGCCGGCACCCTCAACGCGCTGGGCGTCGTGCCTGACGCCACCACCTCCTGATTCGTCCACGGTTGGGTCCTGTCCGGTGCGAGCGTGAAAACCCCACCCCGGTACCGGGCCAGCGTTCGCCTGGCCGGGTGAGTACTCAGACGCGGGTGATGCGAACCGCGTCCGCGATGACGTAGCCGGTGCCGGTGGTCCAGCGGCTCACGCCGACCCGGTTGCCGCCTCCGGCGGCGAGCGTGAACACGCCCAGCGACACCCACTGCCCACCGTTGAGTCGCTGGTTGACCCGGACGGTTTGGTTGCCGTCCGGAGTGACGACCAGGTACGGGGTGGAGTCGTTGTAGCCGGCGTCGGCCGGATACCACACGGATACCTCGTAGCTGGCGGTCGCTGGGAGGCTGGCCTGGTACCAGGCGGTGTCGCTGGCCGCGACCGGTTCGGCGAATCGGTAGTCCGGGCCGGAGCGTTGGGACGAGTAGCTCGACGTGCCCCAGTTGGTGCTCGCCGTGAACTGGCCGGTGCTGGTGTTGTCCACGGTGACGCTGAAGGCGGGCGGTTGCGGCTCGGTGCCGCTGGCCACGTCCACGTAGTTGCGGTCGATGGTCATCTTCACGCCGTTCCAGGTCTCGGTGACGTCGCCGGCGTACTGGTGCAGGCGCTGGTGGTTGGCGTAGTAGGCGTCCGGGCAGTACTGGCCGGCGTCGGTGTTGGCCGCGCCGTTCCACCAGGCGAACCACAGGTGGTCCAGGCGAAGGTACCGGGTGTCGTTGTAGGCGCCGCATACGTCGGCGATCCCGGATGATCCGCTGGAGTACATGCCGGACAGATAACCCAGCGTGTGCAGGCGCTGTGTCCAGCCGGAAAGATAGGACAGCACGGCCGCTCTGCAGGACGCGTTGGACGGATAGTGCTCGATGTCGTTGTAGATCGCGCTGCCGGCGGGGATGCCGAGCGCCTGCGCGGCGTTGACGGCGCTGGAAGCTGCCGTGGCGCCTTGGGCCCACGCGGTGGCCGGGGTGCCGGACATCTTGGGCGTGCGGGTGCCGCAGGGCGCCTGCATGCCCAGCTCGATGGGGATCAGGCGCCAGCCGTTGTTGGTCTGGTTCGTCACCCAGGTCGCCGTCAGGTTGGGCTGCGCGCAGGAGCGGCTCGCGCCGCTGATGTAGATGCCGATCGCGCGGTACGGCGAGCCGGTTCGCCAGGCGTTCATGGCCGACTGTGACGGCGCCGCACAGGTGTCGAAGGCCCGGCCGACGTAGGTGCCCGGCTGCGGGCCGGCGGCGGCCAGCGGCGCGACGGCAGTGGTGGGCCGGCCGCTGGAGGCATCCGCCGGCAACCCGGTGATCACCGCGCTGGAGCCGGCTGTCGCGGCTACCAGACACGCCACGCTTGCCATGATCCGCTTCATCCACGACCTCCGGAGGAAATCTCCACACTGCGATGCAATTGGGAAACTTTCTACCACGTATCGACAGGCGTTGTCACGGCGTGAGTCCTCTGCCGGTCTCGATACGATTCATGCGTGGATGCGGGTGCGGGCGACGTTCCAGGGAGCGCCATGCGAACCATCGACTGGCGGCAGGGCCGCGTGGTGGCCGTCGACCAGACACGGCTGCCGCACGACCTCGCCCTGATCCAGATCGACACTGTCGAGGCGCTGATCGACGCGATCAAGCGGCTGGCCATCCGAGGGGCACCCGCTCTGGGCGCGGCTGGCGCGCTCGGGGTGGCGCTGGCCGCGCGGCTGAGCCCGGGTGACCCCGCAACCATCATGTCCGCCGCCGCGGCCATCCGCAGCGCCCGGCCCACCGCGGTCAATCTGGCGTGGGGCGTCGACCGGGCGTTGACCCGGCTCGCCGAAGGCCCGGACGCCGTTCTGGCCGAGGCGCTGGCGGTACTGGAGGAGGACGTCGCCTGTAACCGGGCGCTGAGCGAGCGCGGTGCCCGGTGGCTGATGGACAACGTCGCCAGTCCGGTGACGATCCAGACGCACTGCAACGCCGGAGCCTTGGCGTGCGTGGAGTGGGGCACGGCGCTCGGTGTCGTGCGGGCGCTCCACGAGCGGGGCGCCCTCGGCCATGTGTACGCGGCGGAGACCCGTCCCCTGCTCCAGGGCGCCCGGCTGACCGTGTGGGAGCTGGCGCGGATGAACGTCCCACATACGCTCGTGGTGGACTCCGCTGCCGCGTCGGTGCTCGCGCGCGGACAGGCCAAGGCCGTAGTGGTCGGCGCCGACCGGATCACCGCCAACGGCGACGTGATCAACAAGGTCGGCACGTATCCGCTGGCGCTGGCCGCCGCCCACGCCGGCGTGCCGATGGTGGTGGCGGCGCCCGAGTCCACAATCGACCTGTCGACGCCGACCGGCAAAGACGTCGACATCGAGGTGCGCGGCCCGGACGAGGTGACCACCTGGGGCGGCGCGCCGGTCGCGCCCGCCGGCACGGGCACGCTCAACTACGCGTTCGACGTGACGCCGGCGGGGCTCGTGACCGCGATCGTCACCGAAGGCCGCGTCATCCTGCCCGCCATGGGTGGTCGCCCCGACGATCAACCACCACGGTAGGAGCCCGAAACCAATGCTTGACGCGTGGAACACCGCGACCGCGCCGCCCTCGGGTGAGCCGTTGGCGCAGCTCGTCTACGGCTCCCGGCTGCTCGGGCGCGAGCCGGGCCTCGTGCTGCACGGCGGCGGCAACACGTCGGTGAAGACCACCGTCACCGACCTCACCGGCGACCCGGTCGAGATCCTGCACGTCAAGGGCAGCGGCTGGGACCTGGCGACCATCGAGCCGGACGGCTTCGCCCCACTGCGCCTGGACCGGCTACGGGCACTGTTGACGCTGGACCGGCTCAGTGACACCGACATGATGAACGAGCTTCGCTGCGCGTCCATCAAAGCCGGGGCTCCCGACCCCAGCGTCGAGTCGCTGCTGCACGCCCTGCTGCCGCAGGACGCCGTCTTGCACACCCACGCCGACGCGCTCCTGGCCCTGACCAACCAGCCGGACGGCGCGGACGTCGTCGGCAAGGTTTTCGGCGACAGCGTAATTGTCGTGCCGTACACGATGCCCGGTTTCGACCTGGCGCGACGGTGCGCGCGCGTCGTGCCGGAGGCCATGCACGGCGGCACCGTAGGCCTGGTGTTGCGGGGCCACGGCTTGTTCACCTTCGGCGCCGATGTGGAGGAGGCCTACCGGCGGCACATCGACTTGATCACCCGTGCCGAGCGGTATCTCGCCGAGCATGCTCCACCGTCGCGGCCGCATCCCGCGCCGCCGCGGGTCGATCCACTATGGATGGCGCGGCTGCGGCGCGAGGTCTCCGACGTCGCCGGCGCGCCGATGCTGCTCACCCGCCACGACGACCCGGCCATCCTGGCCTTCGTGGCGAGGCCCGACCTGGCATCGGTCGCGACACGCGGCCCGGCCACGCCGGACCACGCACTGCGTACGAAGAGGATCCCGCTCGTCGGGTCGGACGTGACCGCCTACGCGCGGGACTACCGGCGCTACTTCGCGGAGCACCGGGCGCGGCGCGAGACACCGCTGACCATGGTGGATCCGGCCCCGAGAGTCATCCTTGAGCCGAGCCTTGGCATGGTGACCGCCGGACGGTCCGGAAAGGAAGCCCGGATCGCGCGCGACATCTACCGGCACACCATCGGCATCATCGAGATGGCCGAAAGCATCGGTACCTACCGGGCGCCCTCCGCGGCCGACATCTTCGACGTCGAGTACTGGGAACTGGAGCAGGCCAAGCTGCGTCGCGGACGTCCCGCACCCGAGTACACCGGCGAGGTCGCGCTGGTGACCGGAGCCGCGTCCGGCATCGGGCGCGCCTGTGCCGAGGCGCTGCGGGCACGGGGCGCCGCGGTCGTCGGAGTCGACATCGACCCGCGTGCGGCAGCCGTCCACGACGACGACTACCTCGGCATCCAGGCCGACGTGACCGACCCGGCGGCGATCGACCGCGCGATCGACCGCGCCGCCGACCGGTTCGGGGGAGTGGACATCGTCGTCGCCGCGGCCGGGGTGTTTCCGGACAGCCGGACGCTGGATCGCCTCGACATGGACGCGTGGCGGCGCACCATGGCCGTCAACGTCGACTCCATCGCGTACCTGTTTTCCCGGGTGCATCCGCTTCTCGCGCTCGCTCCCCGAGGCGGCCGCGTCGTGCTCATCGCCTCCAAGAACGCCCCGGCACCCGGTCCTGGCGCGGCGCCGTACTCGGCGTCCAAGGCCGCGGCGGTCCAGCTGGCCCGGGTGGCGGCGCTCGAATGGGCGGCGGACGGCATCCGCGTCAACATCGTCCATCCCGACGCGGTGTTCGACACCGGGCTGTGGACCGCCGAACTGCTCCAGGAGCGCGCCGACCACTACGGCATGACCGTCGAAGAGTACAAGCGGCGCAACCTGCTGGGCGTCGAGATCACCAGCGCCCGCGTCGGCGAGCTCGCGGCGACGCTGTGCTCGGACGCGTTCGCCGCGACCACCGGAGCACAGGTCCCTATCGACGGCGGCAACGAGCGGGTCATCTGAACCTCGCCTACCACCGTGCCCTAGCGCGCGATCCCCAGCACGAACGGGACCGGTGTCGGGCGGAACGCCGTCGAACAGACCATGCTGGATGGCTCCGGCCTTCATCGTGAAGGACTAGGAGGGCCGGAGCCGGTCGTGCGTCAGATGGTGAAACCGCCGTCGACGTTGACCGTCGCACCGGTGATGTAGCGCCCGTCCGGGCCGGTGAGGAACGCCACCGTGGCGGCGACGTCGGCCGGTGTCGCGTAGTGGCCGAGCGCCGTGAACCCGTTGACGGTGGCGGCATTGGGGCCGTCGGCCGGGTTCAGCTCGGTGTCCGTGGGCCCGGGGTTGACCAGGTTTACGGTGATCGCCCTCGGGCCCAGCTCCCGTCCCAGCGCCTTGGTCAGGCCGATCAGCGCCGTCTTGCTCATCGCGTACAGGGAAAAGCCCGGAAATACGGCCCGTTCGGCCACGTTGCTGCCTATGTTGACGATCCGGCCACCTGCGGGCATGTGGCGCACCGCGGTCTGGCAGGCGACGAACGGCGCCCGGATGTTGACCGCGACGGTTCGTTCGAACTCCTCCATGCTCAGCTGCTCCAGCGCTCCGAGATCGAACGCGGCGGCGTTGTTGACCAGGATGTCGAGGCGGCCCAACTCGTCGGCGACCCGGTCGATCGCGCCGGTCACCGCCATTGGATCGGCGCTGTCGGCCTGTACCGCGATCGCCCGCCGTCCGACCGCTTTGATCTGGTCCACCACGTCGTCGGCGCGTTGCCGATTCTGCTGAAACGTCAGCGCCACGTCGGCGCCTTCCTCGGCCAGGCGCAGGGCCACGGCGGCACCGATCCCGCGTCCACCGCCGGTGACGAAAGCTACCTTGCCATCGAGTGCGTTGCTCATGACACAAGCCTGGCCTGGCGTCGCGCGGCTGTCTGGCGGAGATCGGACGCCGCGTTCGGGGCACCGGATCAGGTCAGGGCCGTTACGACGTAGGCGGTCGCTTCGGCGATGAGCACCTGGTTGTATTCGGCGTCCTTGCCGGCCTTGCTCGACATGATCGCGAGGACCAGCGGCGCGGAGCCCGGCGGCCACGCGATTCCGACGTCGTTGATGGTGCCGTAGGCGCCGGTGCCGGTCTTGTCGGCCACCGTCCATCCCTTCGGCACGCCGGCCCGGATGCGCCGGGCGCCGACGCTGGTCGCATTGCGCTCCAACAGGTCGCGCAGGAAGGCGCGTTTGTCCGACGGCAGGGCGTCGCCCAGCACGATCTTCTGGTACGTGCTACCGAGTGCTCGCGGAGATGTCGTGTCGCGCGGGTCTCCCGGTACGGCGGTCGTAAGCGCCGGCTCCCACCGGTCCATCCGGGTGACCGTGTCGCCGAGGCCTCGCGTGTACGCCGTCAGAGCAGCGGGGCCACCGAGGTCGCGTAGCAGCAGGTTGCCTGCGGTGCCGTCGCTGTGGCGGACCGCGGCGTCGCAGAGTTGGCGGATTGTCATGCCGGTGTCCACGTGCCGTCGGGTGATGGCAGAGCTCTTCATGAGGTCGTTTTCGGTGTACCTCACGACGGTGTCCAAATGCGACAGTGGGTTGCTGGACAGGACCGCCGCGGCCGCCAGCCCTTTGAACGTCGAGCAGAACGCGAACCGTTCGTCCGCGCGGTGGGCGATGGTCGCGTCCGTGCCGGTGGCGAGGGCGTACACACCAAGGCGCGCTTTGTACTTTCTCTCCAGCTCGGTCAAGGCTTCGTGGCGAACCTCAGGCGTGACAGTGGGGGAGTCGGGCGCTGACGCTGGCGGTCCGGCTGGTGACGGCGTGTCCGTGGCTGTGCCGCCCCCACACCCGGCCAGCGGGGAGAGTGCCGCGATCCCGAGAAGCGCGCGGCGACTGACTGAAGCCATACCGTCGATCATGCCCGGGTCGTGTGACGTCGCCGACGGCGGCGTCGCCAACCGGAGAACTCTCAGTCGTGCAGGGTGGCGCGTGCCATCTCGCCGGGCTCCGGACCGGCCTGTGCGAGCACCTCGCCGTCGGGAGCCAACACCGCGGAGCCGCCCGCGGCCTGGTCGAAACCGCCGCCCGTGGAGCCGGCGTAGCTGGCGGTGGCGACCCACACCTTGTGGTCCGCGATGACGCGCTGAGCCCGCTCGGCCGGCACGTGAGCGTGGTGGGCGTGGTCGAGAACGGCGGCGACGTAGACGTCCATGCCGAGCGCCGCCGTGGCCGCGTCGTGCTCGGCGAACGCGGTGTCGCGGCAGATCGCGAGGCCCAGCCGCCAGCCGTCGACCTCGATCACGGCGGGCCCGTCGCCGGGGCTGAAACGCTCCTCGGAGTCGTGCACGTGCGCCTTCCGGTAGGCGACCCGCGCGCCGTCGCGGTCGACGGACAGCAGCGCGATGTGCTCGCGGCCCGCCTCGCCCTGGACCGGGGCGCCCACCAGCGCCGTCGCTCCCGTATCGGCGCACGCCTCGACGATCGGCGCCAGCCGCGGGTCGTCGGCGGTGATCGCCGGCGCGTCCAGCTCGTACCCGGTCAGCGACAGCTCGGGGAAGACCACCACGCGCGCTCGCGCGGCCCGGACCACGTCGGCGTGCGCGGCCGCGTTCGCGACGACGTCGTACGAAACGACGCGGGGTTGGGCGACGGCGATGACCAGCGGCTGACGTTGCACGAGCACATCCTAGTGACGCCGTGGTGACGGGTGCCGGCAAGCGGACAACGAGAGCGTGAGCTAGCACACGTATTCACGCACTGGCTATTCGTCCCGTGAGCAGCGGTGTGATCATCGGTTCCACGGGGCGTGTCATCGGCTGACAAATTCCTTCGTCAGAAGGTCGCACGCTATGTAGCGTGGCTCGCGCCCATGCCGTCCTCGCCCGCCGGCCATTTGGACCTGGAGAGTTCGCGTGACCAATCAAGCCGCAGCACCACCCGACAAGCTCGACGCCGCCGTCCTCAAGGTCGCCGGAGTGGTGGTCCTCGGCGCCATCATGTCGATCCTCGACATCACCGTCGTCAGTGTCGCGCTGCCGACCTTCCAGACCGAGTTCGACGCCACGTACGCCGAGGTCGCCTGGACGATGACGGGCTACACCCTGGCCTTGGCCACGGTGATCCCGCTCAGCGGCTGGGCCGCCGACCGGTTCGGCACCAAGCGGCTGTACATGCTGGCCGTGCTGCTGTTCACGCTCGGCTCCGCGCTCTGCGCCACCGCCGACTCGATCGGCGAGCTCATCGTGTACCGGGTGCTGCAGGGCCTGGGCGGCGGCATGCTCATGCCGCTCGGCATGACCATCATGACCCGCGCGGCCGGCCCCGACCGGATCGGTCGGCTGATGGCCGTCCTCGGCATCCCGATGCTGCTGGGTCCGATCGGCGGCCCGATCCTCGGCGGCTGGCTGATCGACACGGCGAGCTGGCACTGGATCTTCCTGATCAACGTGCCGGTCGGCGCGGTCGCCCTGGTGTACGCCTACTTCGCGCTGCCGAAGGACGCCGCCGAGCCGTCCGAGTCGTTCGACTTCATCGGCATGCTGATGCTGTCGCCGGGTCTGGCCCTGTTCCTGTACGGCGTGTCGACCCTGCCGGAGACCGGCACGATCACCGCCACGAAGGTGTGGGCGCCCATGCTGGCCGGCGGCCTGCTGGTGATCGGGTTCGTCATGTACTCGTTCAAGCCCCGGCACCCGCTGCTCGACCTGCGGCTGTTCCGCAACCGCAACCTGACGATCGCGTCGCTCTCGCTGTTCGTGTTCATCATCGCGTTCATGGGCGCCGGCCTGCTGTTCCCCAGCTACTTCCTGCAGGTGCGCGGCGAGTCGACGCTCAACGCCGGCCTGTTGATGGCGCCGCAGGGCATCGGCGCGATGCTGACCATGCCGATCGCCGGCATGATGGCCGACAAGATCCCGGTCGGCCGCACCGTGCCGTTCGCGATGGGGCTGATCGCCGTCGGGTTCTTCGGCTTCACCCAGGTCGACACCGACACCTCGTACCTGCTGCTGTGCGGCTCGCTGTTCGTGATGGGCCTCGGTATGGGCGGCACGATGATGCCGATCATGACGTCGGCGCTGCGCACGCTCGCGAGCCACGACGTGGCGCGCGGTTCGACGCTGGTCAACATCCTCCAGCAGATCGGCGGCTCCGTCGGTGCCGCGATCATGTCGGTGATCCTCACCAGCCAGCTGAACGGCTCGGCCCCGATCCCGGGCCTCAACGACCCGAACACCGGGGAGCCGGTCACGGAGGCGGGTGCGGCCATCGCCAACCAGCACGGCGCGCAGATTCCGCTGCCTCCGGAGATCCTCCAGCGCGGCCTCGCATTCGTGGCCGACTCGTTCGCCACGACGTTCTGGGTCGGCTTCGCGCTGGTACTGGCGACGTTCATCCCGATCGCGTTCCTGCCCCGCAAGCGCGAGGTCTCGCACCTGCTGGACGACGCGAGCCCCGACGGCGCCGTCGCGGCGCCGACGCTGATCCACTAATGGCCCGGCGGCCGGTACCCGTCAGATGTTGCGACGGTACCGGCCGCCGACCTTTAAGGACGCCCCGCTCGGCGGCGGCTAACCGCGGCTAGCCGGCGGCCGCGGTCCGTGTCGTCAGATCCTCGTCCGTAACGGGTCGCAGTACCCGGCAGGGCGTACCGACGGCGACCACCATCGCAGGGACGTCGCGGCTGACGACGCTGCCCGCGCCGATGACGGATCCGTACCCGATTCGGACGCCTGGCAGGACGACGGCGTTGCTGCCGATCCAGACCTTGTCTTCGATCACGATCGGTTCCGAGAACCGCGCGTAGTCGACCCGACGCGCGGGATGCACCGGGTGCCCCGTCGTCGTGAGTGTCACGCTGGGCGCGATCATGACGCCAGCACCGATGCGTATGTCGACGTCGTCGACGAACGTGATGTTGACGTTTCCGAAGAAGTCGTCACCAATGTGGACATTGCTCCCGAACCCGGCGTGGAAGGGTGGGAGCAGCACGGTGCGCTCGCCGACCGACCCGAGGATCGCGACGAGCAACGACCTGCGCCGCTCAGTGTCGCCGGGTGGCGTGTGGTTGTACTCGAAGATGAGATCGGTACGTCGCTGAGAAGCCTGGAACGATGCCTCCGACTCGGTGTAGATGAGGCCCTTACGGATCCGGTCCACGACCGCTTGCTCGTCACTCTGCAGCACGTTTCCGCAGCGTACAGAGGTTGCGCGGCGGCCGACAAACCGTTGAAGAAATTAACCCTGGCCACGCAGGCCTTTGCAAAGTAGTTTCATGCTGTGGTTTCACGTCGTGCGGTGTTGTCGACCGTTCCCGCGGCCGCGTTGCTGGCGGTGGCCGGCGCGCGGCCAGCACGTGCCGCTGTCAGCGCGGATTTCGCCACGCTGATGGGCAACATGGTGGCGATGTTCGCCGGCACGGCGGAGTCCAACGTCCACCCCGACGTCGTGGCGAAGCTGGCGGCCATCGACTCGACGGCCCGCGCCTGGCTGACCGCCATGGACCAGGCCGGTCCGGGCGAGCTGTTCCGGGGATGGCCGCTGGGCACGAGCGACACCAACCTCAAACGGACGTCGCTGGGCCTGTACGAGATCGGGCTGGCCACGCGGGTGCCGGGCTCGGCGTTGCACGGCGATGTGGCGGTTCAGCGGCGCGTCATCGACGGCCTGGCCTGGATGCACGAGAACTACTACGGCGACCAGTCGAAGGGCTACTACGGCAACTGGCACAACTGGGAGATCGGCATCTCGACCGACGTCAGCCGGACGCTGGTGCTGCTGGCCGCGGAGCTCGCCGCGTACCGGCCCGACCTCGCGGCGACCTACGTCGCCTCGATGGACGCCTACCTGCGCAACGGCCGCGACGGAGACGTCGACCTGAACTCGCGCTTCCACACCGGCGCCAACCTCGCTGACATCACCGCCAACCGGATCCTGCAGGGCGCCGCCCTCGGCGACGGTGCCCGGGTCGGCAAGGCGGTCGCCGACCAGCTGACCGTGTTCGCCACCATCGACCCGTACGACCTGCGGCACGGTGTCACCGACGGGTACTACGCGGACGGTTCCTTCATCCAACACTCGTCCGTGGCGTACACCGGGTCCTACGGGAAGGCGCTGCTGACCCGGGTGGTGCAGACCGTCAAGATTCTCGACGGGACGAGCTTTGCCCAGGGCGGCGAGCTCGTCGGGGTGGTGCAGGGCTGGGTGGCCAACGGCTTCGCGCCACTCGTCTTCGAGGGTTACCTGATGGAGGTCGTCAAGGGCCGCGCGGTATCGCGGACCAACACGGGATACGCCGACGTGGCGCAGGTCGTCGAGGCCGTCGTGGACCTGTCCGGGTACGCCCGCGGCGCCGACGCCGCGGCACTGCGCGGATACGTCAAGTACCTGCGGCAGTCTTCCCGGTCCGCGCTGAACCCCACGACGTTCGTCTCGCCGGTCAGCATCGTCCGGTACGCCGACATCCTCGCCGACACCTCGACCCCGGCGACGGACCTGAGCGCCGCCGAGCGCAGCGTCGCGTTCAACGCCATGGACAGGCACGTCCACCGGCGCCCGGGCTACGCCTTCGCGCTTGCCCGCAGCTCCAGCCGGATCAGCAAGTACGAGTACATGAACGGCGAGAACCTGATGCCGTGGTTCCAGGGCGACGGCGCGTACTACCTGTACCTGTCCGGGCAGGACCAGGCGCAGGCGTTCGGGGTCGACCACTACACGACGGTCTCGCCCTACCGGCTGGCCGGCGTGACCGCTCCCGTGGAGAACCGGAGCACCATCCCGCAGCTCTATGGCGGCGCGTGGTACGAAAACCCGGCACTCGGGTTCACCTCGTCGTCCGAGTCGCAGAACAGGTACGTCTACTTCCCGCGCGGCACCAACGCGTTCTCCGGCGGCGCAGTGCTCGGCGCCTACGGCGTGGCGGGTCTGGTGCAGTCCGACGACTTCGCCTACGCGGCCAAGCAGGCCGGCGACCTTCCGGGCGACTTCGTGGCCTATCGCAACGCCGAGGCCACCAAGTCGTGGTTCATGTTCGACGACGAGATCGTGGCGCTCGCCGCGGGCGTGGGCGACACCGCGGGCCGGGCGGTGACGACGACCATCGACAGCCGGATCGCCGCGGTCTCCGACGACGTCGTGCTGAGCGGTGCGCGGCGGGACGGCTCGGCCTGGTCCGGTCCGGGTACCGCGCGGCTGGCGTGGCTGCGCTACGCGAACGCGACATCGGGCACGTCGGTCGGGTACGTGTTCCTCGACCACCAGCGGGCGACGGTCACCCTCGAAGCGGTGACAGCCAACCAGCGCGTGGTTCGACTGTCCAATCCAGACGTTCAGGTCTCGAAGCGCGTGTTCTCGGTCGGTTACGAGCAGCCAGCCGGGGCGGCGCCGATGGCCATGGCGTACGCCATCGTCCCCAACGCCTCCCGGCAGCGGTTGAGGTCCTACGTCGGTGGGCAGGTGACCGTACTGGTCAACACCGCCAGCGTGCAGGCGGTCAAGCACGGCGGACTGCGCCTGGTGGGAGCCAACGTCTTCGCCGCCGGCATCCACCACGCCGGACATCTCGCCATCGAAGGCCCTGCCTCGGCGATCGTGCGGACCACCGCCAACGGTGTCACGACGCTCGCCGTGTCGGACCCGACCATGCTGCGCGACACCGTCGCCCTGACCGTCCGCGGCCGGAGGATGCGAGTCGTGTCGGCCGACCCGGCGGTTCGCGTCCAGCCGTGCGCCGGCGGCACCCGGATCGAGGTCACGACGCGGCACGCCTACGGGCGCAGCTTCGCGGCGACACTGCGTTTCTCGTCGTAACGGCCGGCCGGGACGCGCGAGTTGAGAACCCGGCCGGTCCGCCGATCACGACTGCCGCACGATCACCATGGCGTTCTGCCAGCCCTGGCCGGGGTACGAACAGTTCGACAGGCCGATCCCGGTGAGCTGGACCCTCCAGCCGGGTGGCACCCAGGAACTGGAGCAGACCGCGATCGACCCACCGATCGGCGTGCCGCTGACGTCGGTCTTGCCGGTGTAGAGCCGGTTCCCGCCGCAGTACCCGGGCACGAAGCCGATCAGCACCCAGGTGCCTGGCGGGTAGTCGCCGCAGGTCCAGATGGTCTCGCCGGGCGCGGCCGAGGCCCGGGACGGCACCGCGACCGCGGCCAGCCCGATGACCATCGCGGCCAGGACGGACAGGATTCTGCGCATCTAGCTCTCCTCACGTCGGGGCGGGTAGCCCGACGCTAGGGCTGGGCGCTCGAGGCAGGATCGAATCGTGTTAGGCGACCGCTCAGGATTCGAAGATCAAGTAGTGCGCGCCGCCTCATCGACCAGCCTTCGACTCCACTGCGCCATGCCAGGGGCTTGGGACGTCGCTAGGGGCCGGCGGGTAGGGTCGGCGGCCGTGGCAGTTCGAATCGACATCGAGGCCTTCGTCGAGGCCATCCAGCCCGCGACGCGTGAAGCGGCGACCGCCCTGTGGCGGGCGGGCGCCGTCACCGCGCTGGAGGAGGCCGACGGAGGGGCGCAGGCGGTAGTCCGCGACGGCTCCAGCATCCTGCAGCCCTGGGTGGGCATCGTGGACGGGGCGTTCACCGGCGAGTGTGAGTGCCCCGGCGACGACGACCTGTGCGTCCACGCGGTCGCGGTGGCGCTGGCCGCGTTCGATGAAGACGTGCGGTGGTCCGGGGCCGCCGTCCTGCCCAGCCTCGCCGAGGTGCCGACCGAGCGGATCCGGTACGCGACCGCGGTCGAGCGTCTCGCCCCGCGGCAGCTGGCCGCGCTCGTGGTGGACCAGGCGGCCGACGACCGGCTGTTCGCGACGATGCTGCTACGTGCCGCCGGGATGCTCGACGCGGCCGACCACGACGACGCCCACCGCCGGTTCCGCCTGCTCGTGGAGGAGGCGGCGGCCGTCACCAGCGGGTCGCGTTGGCAGATCCACGAGTTGGAAGCCGCGGGACGGCGGCTCGCGGCGGAGGCCGCGGTGCTGGCCGAGCTGCCCGCCACGGCCGACGCGCTGGTCCTGGTCGAGCAGGCCATCCTCGTCTGGGACGAGCTGGCCGGATATCTGATCGACGCGCACGAGGTCAGCGGCATCGACCCCGACGAGGTGGGCACGCCGTTGACGGAGGCGTACGCCGACCTGTTCGAGCAGCTCAACGCCGACCCCGCGGAGCTGGCGCGGCGGCTGCGCCAGCTGGCGGACAAGTGCGACAACGGCACGGTGGACCTGGACGTGCTGTGAGACCAGCCCAGACGCTACGATCTTGAGCGCGGCGTGGCCGTCAACCGCAAACACGGCCACGCCGCTTCATCACGCAGAATGTCCACATGGGCCTTGATCTTTACGTCGGACCGCTGACCCGCTACCACCTGGGTAACTGGCAGACCATCATGCAGCAGATCGGCGCGCAGAACGGGTACGACGTGCGCATCGTCCGGGCGAACGAGGATGAGGAAGCCGAGACCGACCCGGCCGTGGTGCACAACGCCGTGCGGGAATGGCAGCACTGGCTCGGCGAGGCGCTCGGCAGCCCCGCCGCCTGGCTGGAGAGCCCGTCCCAGCCGTACTGGACCGACAAGCCCGACTGGGACGGTTTCGGCGCCGTCATCCTGCTCGCCGCCTACGACGAGCGCCCGGACCTGCGTCCGGCCGCCGGGGCCAGGCAGGACAGCCCGCGCGAGTTCGGCGACGCTCCCGCGTACCAGGCGGCCTCCGAACAGCCGCAGCGCTACGTGACCCTGCTGGCCGGAGTGGAGTGGTGGCTGCCGCTGACCGAGGATCCCGTGGTGATCGAGGCCCCCCGGCCGACCGGTCAGCCGACCCGGATGGCCTCGATCGACCGTCTGGCCGCCGAGCTGCGCCTGCTGAACGAGCGCGCCAACGTCTTGGCCGGGCACGACCCGGCGGAGCTCCGCGGCGCCGCGCCCGGTGCGGGCGCCTCGCTGGAGGAGACCGCGCGCTTCGGCCTCGCCGTGATGCTCGACCTCGTCGAGACCGCGATAGAGCACCGGCAGCCGCTCCTCATGGACTACTGAGGACGCGAGTTCCGGCGACGCCGCGTCGCACTCGGCTGGCTGGGCGCCCTCCTCGCGGATCTGGGCGCCCAGCACGGGGTCAGCGGAGTCAGACCGTGACGGCCTCGACGCGGAGCACGTCCTTCAGGTCGTACAGACCAGCCTTCTCCGGCGGCACGACCTCACCAAGTCGCAGCGTGCTGTCGTCGGCCCAGCCCATCACTCCCAGACCGCCGAACTGCACGATCCCCCCGAGGTCGCGCCCAACCACCTCGCGGCCGGTGGTCAGATCCGTGACGACCAGCCGGGTCCCGGCCTGCCCCGTCGGGTAGGCGTAGGCGATGCGGCGCCCGTCGGGCGACAGCCGCGTCAGGCTGATGCGGTGGCAGGTGGCGCTGCACGCGCGCACCTCCGCTGAGTCGCCACCGCTTCCGTCGAGGTTGACCACCTTCACGTAGGTGCCGTCGTCCTTGCCCTTTTCGAGGATGGCGCGACCGCCGCCGACCGCCTTCAGCTCCCAGCCCTGGCCAAGGTAGCCGCGGATGCGGGAGGCGGCGGGCACGTCCTGCTCGGCGCCCGTCGCGAGCTCGTGCCGCACGAGCCGGTCGCCGCGCAGGATGTACGCCGCGTCGCTGGTGACGCCGGCCATCCGCATGGTGCCGTTGGAAGCGCCCAGGTCACGCTTGGCCTGGGTCGTGCCTTCCTTGTCCACCACGACGAGCGTGTTGCGCATGTCCATGACGGCCGTGCCGTCCGGTCTGGTGGCACCCCCCGACCGGTCCCACGCGCCGAAGGCCACCAGCCTGCCGTCTGGCAGGCCGACCACATTGTCCAGCATCATGTTCAGGTCGGGATTGTTGTGGACGACAGGCTCAGAATCGGTGATCTCCACGACCCCACCCGGAATGCGGACCGCGGCCGATTCCCCGCCGCGCTCCGGGGGCTTGCCGATGCCCATGGCGAGGCCGTCGCCCGGGCCGGTCACGAACATCCGCTGTGCGGGGACGCCCGCCGGCGTCGCCGCCCGATCCGGCTCGGGCGCGGGCCGCAGCACGAGCGGCACCGTCACGGCCGCCGCCAGCGCCGTGACACCGGCCAATGCCATCGACAGCGTCATGGTCCGGCGCCGCTGTGCCTGCCGCCGAGGCGCCACCTGCCTCAGCTGGTGACCGCCCGGTGGCAGCGCCGCCGCCGCGTCACGAACGATGGCGCACAGGTCGTCGGGGAGGGTCTCTTCCCGTACGGTTGTCATGATCTTTCCTCCGTCACGATGCCCCGAAGTGTGGCAAGGCCACGGGCGAGTCGGCTCTTTACGGTGCCCTCGGCGACGCCGAGGGCGGTCGCGGTCTCGACGGTCGACAGGTCCAGCAGGACCCGGCACACCACCACGGCCCGCTGTGCGCGTGGCAGTCGTCCCAACACCTCGAGGGCGAACTGGCCCTCCGGATCGTCGGCGTACGCCACACCCGTCGGCTGGTCGGGCATCGGCCGTTCCCGGCGCAGCTTCTGCCACCACGAGGTGGCCCAGTTCGACCCGACGCGAAACACCCAACCACCGGGATTGTCGTAGGTGGCCAGCCGGTCCCACCGGGCATAGGCCCGCGCCATGGCCTCGTCCGTGGCTTCGCGGGCCAGCTCCACATTGCCCAGGGTCAGCGCCAGCGCGCGGTACACGCGGTCGACGTGGCTTCGGTAGAAGGCCTCGAAGGATCGGTCATCGGCTGAGCCCGCCTCGTCGGCGGGCCCGGCTCGCTCGCGGGTCGATTGGAGGGTCATGCGTAGTACACCGTTGAACCCCCTGATCGGTTCCCGACCTCAAGAGTGCCTTGTCGGCCCTCGTGTGAGCGAGGGCTGAACGGCGCCGCGCCGACCAAGGGCGACGTGACGCTGACCCAGGAACTGGCGTTGTATGTCGTCAGTCCAGACAGAACTCGTTGCCCTCGGGATCGGTCATCACGATGTGGCCGAAACCCATCGGGGGCGCGGGCTCGTGGCGGCGTACCCGCGTCGCCCCCAGTGCGACCAGCCGGTCGCACTCGGCTTCCAGCGCCGCCATCCGTTCCTCGCCCTGGAGGCCGGGCGCCGCGCGGACGTCGAGGTGGAGGCGGTTCTTGGCGGTCTTGCCCTCCGGCACCTTCTGGAAGAACAGCCGTGGCCCGTGCCCGTCCGGGTCTTCGAGAGCCGACCTGGTGTTGCGCTCCTCCTCCGGCACGCCGATCCGTGTGAGGAACTCGTCCCACGCGGCGAGCGGGTCGGCGCCCGGGGGCAGGTCGACACCGGGCGGCCCGGGATGGGCGTAGCCCAGCGCGTCGCGCCAGAAGGAGGACAGCGCCTGCGGGTCGTGGGCGTCAAAGGTGACCTGGATGTGACGGCTCATGGGGCATCCTTACACGCTGGACTGACAGAACCGGTCAGCTATCGCGGTTTGGAATACTTCAAAAGTATCGACACGGCCCAATGTTTTTGGGTTCTTTTTTGGTCCCGCCTTCATGACAATCGCGTCGACGGATGTCATGATGTTGGAGTGGATGAGAGTTCAACCGACGACGCGCGGCGACTTCTCCTTGTGGAGGACGACGGTGAGCTCGCTGAAATGTTGGTTGACCTGTTCGCCGCCGAGGGCTATCCCACCGATCACGCATCCGACGGTCAGCGCGCACTCCACTTCGGACTGACCCGGCCGTACCGGCTGATCGTCGTGGATCGAGGGCTGCCGGGAATGGATGGCCTGGACGTCGTCGCACGGCTGCGTCAGCGGGCCGTCAGTGCTCGCATACTGATGCTGACCGCGCTCAGCGGCACCGCCAACCTGGTCGACGGGCTCGATGCCGGTGCCGACGACTACCTCGCCAAGCCCTTCGAGGTAGCGGAGTTGCTGGCCCGGGCGAGAGCGTTGAGCCGGCGGTCGGTCGACGACGCGGAAGTGATTCCGTTGGGTGCGGCCCGGCTCGACGTGACGCTTCGCGGAGCCCATTTACCCAATGGTGAATTCGTCAGTCTGTCCGGTCGCGAGTTCGCGCTGATCCGTTCGCTCGCGACGCGTCCCCGGGCGGTGCACAGCCGTGCCCAGTTGCGCGGCCGGGTATTCCACAGAGCCGACTCCGAATCCATAGTGGATACCTACGTGCACTATCTGCGGCGCAAACTGGGGCCTGGCATTGTGCGCACCGTACATGGGTTGGGTTACCAGATCGGCGCCCTGTGATCGGAGCGACCCAGGACCGGGAAAGGCGTCTCCTGCGCCAGGCCCGACTGGTGATAACGGCGAGTCTCGCCTCCGCGATCAGTGGAGTGGCCCTACTGGTGGGTGGTGTGGCCTGTCTCCTGGCGGGACTGGTCGTGGCGGTGACTGTCGGCGGCCTGGTGGCTCGACGGGTGCTGGATCCGATCGCGGAGTTGCTGGACCGGCGGTCGCGGTTCGTCGCGGACGCGAGCCACGAGCTGCGGGCACCGCTCACCCGCCTGCACGTTCGAAGTCAGCTTCTGCTGCGCCGCGCCGACGAGCTGCCCGAACCCCTCGCGACCGAGCTGCGCCGGATGGTGGCCGGCACCCGCGAACTCGGCGAGGTGCTCGATGACGTGCTGCGCGGCGCGCGGCTGCGGTCGGACACCCCGGGGAACGAGCGGGTCGACCTGGCCGGGGTCGCCGCTGACCTGCTCGCTGCGGAGGCGGGGCGCCTGGGCGAGCGAGGATTGGTGGCGGTCCTGAGAGTGGGAGCCGAGCCACTCGTGGTGCTGGGGGCCAGATCCGCCCTGCGGCGGATGGTCTCGGCCCTGGTCGACAACGCCATCGGGCACACCCCACCCGAGGGGCGGATCACGGTCTCCGTCTCGGCCGTCGACCACGGCCGAGACGTGGAACTGGTCGTCGCGGACACCGGTGCCGGCTTCGACCCGGCGCAGCACCGCACGATGTTCGGCCGGTTCGCCCGGGGCGCCGCTGGCGAGGGGGAGCGGTTCGGTATCGGGCTCGCCCTGACCCGGGAGGTGGTCGAGAGCCACGGTGGCACGATCGCCGCCTTCGGCCAGCCCGGCCGTGGCGCGCGATTCACCGTGCGGCTGCCCGCGGCGCCCACTCGGAGACGTTCTAAGAACGTTCTGAGATCTGTCCACAAGCATCGATGTGCATGTGCGGCGGGTGCCGCACACGCGTCGATCGGAGGGACATGCCGCGATGTATCAGCAGTTGATCGAGCGGACCTCGACAGCGTGGTCCACACCCCTGCTGGACCACCTCTCTGACCACGACCGCCGCAGATTCCAGCTCTTCGGACAGGGTCCGGTCGCGCCCGTGCCGGACACCCACATCCACCACCCGTTCGAGCGGCACGCGGCCATCCGCCCGGACGTCATCGCCGCCGAACACGACGGCGAGACGATCACGTACGGCGAACTGGACCGCCAGGCGAACCGGCTCGCCGCACGGCTCGCCGGTCACGGCGTCCGCCCCGGCGACAACGTCGCGGTGTTCGTCCGGCGCGGCATCCCCATGCTGGTCGGGATAATCGGCGTGCTGAAGGCCGGTGCCGCCTATGTGCCGCAAGACGCGGGCCTCGCCCCGGCCGCTCACCTCCGCCACGTCATCGACGCTGCGGCGACCCGGGTCATCCTGACCACCTCCAGTGCCGCCGACCGGGTGCCGGTGCCGGCCGGCCACGCCCTCATCGCCATCGACACCCTGATGGCCTCGGGCGAGAGGTTCGGCCCGCACCGACCGACCGGCGCGGGCGAGAACTGCTACGTGCTGTTCACCTCTGGCACCACCGGACGCGCCAACGGGGTCGCCGTCACCCACCGCAACGTATGCAACATCCTGCTCACCGCGCCCGGAGACCTCGGCATCCGCCCGGGATGGCGGGTGGGACACCTGCTCAACGTGGCGTTCGACATGGCGGCGTGGGAGATCCTCGGCTGCCTCAGCCACGGCGGCACCCTCGTCATCCGGGGTCAGGACGTCGCCGAGACCGCCCAGCGCGTGGACGTGATCATCGCGACTCCGACCATGCTGAGCGCTATCGACCCCGACCGGTGCGGGCCGGTGAAGGTGGTGGCGGTGGCCGGCGAGCCCTGCCCACGGCCGCTGGCGGACCGGTGGGCCCGGCGGTGCGCCTTCTACAACGGGTGCGGCCCAACCGAAACCACCATCGTGAACACGATGCACCGCCACGCCCCGACCGCCGCCCGGCTCACCATCGGGCGTCCCACTCCCAACAACACCGTGTACGTGCTCGACCCGACCGGGCGTCCCTGCCCCATCGGCGCCATCGGCGAGATGTGGGCCGGCGGCGACTGCGTCTCCGCCGGCTACCTCGACAACGCGGCACTGAACGCGGAGCGCTACGTCCCGGACCCGTTCCTGGGCGGCGATCGGCTGATGTTCCGCACCCGGGACCTGGGCCGGTGGACCCCGTACGGCCAACTGGAGCACCTCGGCCGTACGGACGACCAGGTCAAGATCCGCGGTTTCCGCGTCGAACTGGACGCGGTCTCGGCCATCCTCGAATCCGTACCCGGCTGCCGGCGGGCGGTCACCCTCAAGCTCGACGACCGCAGCCTCGTCTCCTTCGTCGCACCCGGCCACGTCGACCCGGAGACGGCCAGGCAGGCCGTCGCGTCCGCGCTGCCCTACTACTGCGTCCCCGCGGCCGTCTACCCGCTGCCCGTCCTACCCGAGACCAGTCGCGGAAAGATCGACAAAGCGGCGCTGCGGCACATTCTGGAGTTGGTGGCATGAGCGTGCTCAGCCCCGCCGCTCCCGCCGTCGAGCAGCTCACCCTGCCGCCGCCGACCTCGGGACTCCGGCGGATCCTCAAGCATCCGCGGCTGATGCACCACAACCGGCTCGTCGCCCTCGTCGGTATCGCGAACCTCGCACTGCTCGGCCACGCCCTCACCGCTGGCAACTGGTGGTCCGGCGATCACATCGACCTCGCGGCCATCTCCGCCGCCGTCCTGGCCAACTTCGCACTCGCCATCCTCATCCGCCAGCAGTACGTCATCAACCTGCTGTTCTGGCTCGCCACCCGGGCGCCCACCCGCTGGCCACTGCGCATCCGCTGGACCCTGGCGAAGGTGTACCACTTCGGCGGACTGCACGTCGGCGGAGCCCTCGCCGGAACGCTGTGGTTCCTCGTCCTCGCCGCGTCGCTCACCGTCGCCGCGCTGCGAGGTGCCCCGGCCGTCTCCGCGGGTCTGCTCGCGGTCTCGTACGCACTGCTGGCGTTGCTGGCCGCCATCGTGGTGATGGCGCGACCCGGCTACCGGGCCAGACGGCACGACGGGTTCGAGCGGATGCACCGGTTCGGCGGCTGGACCGCGCTGGTCCTGTTCTGGACCCAGACCGTGCTGTTCGTCCGGACGGAACCCGGGAGCCTGCTGGCCGCGCCGCAGATCTGGGTGCTCTGCCTGGTCACCGCCAGCGTCGCGCTGCCCTGGCTGCGCCTGCGCAAGGTGCCCGTGGAGGTCACCCGGCCCTCCAACCACGTGGCGCTGGTCCGCTTCAACCATGGTGTGACCCCGTTCGCCGGATCCTCCACCGCGATCAGCCGCCGCCCGCTCTGGGAATGGCACTCCTTCGCCAACGTGCCCGCTCCTGGCGAGGCCGGCTTCCGGCTTACGATTTCCCGTGCCGGCGACTGGACCGGGTCGTTCGTCGACGACCTGCCAACCCATGTCTGGGTCAAGGGCATCACCACCGCGGGGGTCGCGAACATCGAGACCCTGTTCACCAAGGTGGTCTACGTCGCCACCGGTAGTGGCATCGGCCCGGTGCTGCCGCACCTGCTGGCCCGGAAGGTGCCGTCCCGGCTGGTCTGGGCGACCCGCAGCCCACGGGCCACCTATGGCGACGCGCTCGTTGACGAGATTCTGGCCGACCAGCCCGACGCGACCGTCTGGGACACCGCCGAGCACGGCAAGCCCGACATGGTCCGGCTGGCCTACGCCGCGTACGTGGCGTTCGGCGCCGAGGCCGTCATCTGTATCTCGAACAAGAAGCTGACCTGGCAGGTCGTCCACGGCCTGGAACGCCGGGGCATCCCGGCGTACGGCGCCATCTGGGACTCCTGAGTGAAGGGGGAGAACGGCATGAACAACATCAAGATCGAACAGCGTGGCCGGGTCGTCACCGTGCGCCTGCACCGGCCGGAGGTGCTGAACGCGCTCAACACCGAACTGATGACCGAACTGGTCGACGGGCTCCGGCCACTCGACCGGGACCCCGAGGTGGGCTGTTTCGTCATCACCGGTTCCGAACGGGCCTTCGCCGCCGGTGCGGACATCCGGGAGATGGCGCCGAAGTCCTCCGTCGAGATGTTCGTCGAGGACTTCTTCGCCGGGTGGGACGGCTTCGCCGCGCTGCGGACCCCGAAGATCGCAGCCGTGGCCGGCTACGCCCTCGGCGGAGGCTGCGAGCTAGCCATGATGTGCGACCTCATCTTCGCCGCGGACACCGCCCGGTTCGGGCAACCGGAGATCACGCTCGGCGTCATCCCGGGCATCGGCGGCACCCAGCGCCTGACCAGGCTGGTCGGCAAGGCCAAGGCGATGGACATGATCCTCACCGGCCGGTTGATGGACGCCGCCGAGGCGGAGCGGGCCGGCCTTGTCGCTCGGGTCTTCCCCGCCGACCGGCTGCTTCCGGAGACGCTGGCCGTGGCCGAGACGATCGCCGCGTACGGCAAGCTGGCCGCGATGACGGCCCGCGAGGCGGTGGACCGGGCCGAGGAGGTCGGCCTGCGGGAGGGCCTGCTGTTCGAGCGGCGCGTGTTTCACGCGCTGTTCGCCACCGAGGACCAGACCGAGGGGATGAGGGCCTTCCTGGAGAAGCGGCCGGCCGGGTTCACCGGCCGCTGACCGAAACGACCGGAGACCGCCAGGCCGCGCCGCTGTGCGCGGATACGCAGCGCCTCGGCGGCCGGGACCACGGTGTCGTCGGGGAAGACACGTCCGGCCAGGTCCCAGAGGCGGTCCCGGCTGGCCTGCCGCCCCACCACGGCCACCTCACCGCGCGCCTCGAGGTTAGGCCCACCCCAAAGCCCGTGATCAGGGCATCCTTGATCACGGGCTTCAGGAACGGGGTCAGCGGAAGAACGTGCACTGGAAGATCATGTCGTCGATCCGCACGGGACCGCTGCCGCCGGCCAGGGAGACCCGGAAGAACACCTGCGTCGGACCGTCCTGGTAGGTGGCGACGTTGTGCAGCCGCCAGGCCGTGTCGGTGACGCGGACGGTGCGCAGCGCGAGGTACGTCCAACTGCTGGGGTCGATCACCTCGACGTTGAGCACCGCTGGCCCGTTCAATGCCCGGATGTGGAAGCCTCCACCGCACGTGGTGGAGTGCCCGGCGGTCCGCGGCCGGACGGTCAGCAGCTTGCCCACACCGGACCAGCCGCCGGCCGAGGTCGTGAGGTGTGCGTTGTTGAGGCCGGTGCGTGCCGTGCCCGCGCTCAGCTCGAACGAGCCGCTGCCGGCGCCGGCGCGATGGAACTCCCACACCGACGCCGGGCTGCTCTCGAACCCGTCGGTGTGCTGCCAGAGGTCGGCGTGCGCGGGGCTCGCGGCAACGCCCAGTGTCACCACAGTCGTCGCGACGGCCGCGACGGCGAAGCGGAAGAACCTGGTGAATCTCATGCCTGACTCCTTCGCTCGATCACGGCCGTCACGGCGCGCCGTAGATCACTACCTGGTACGCGGTGATCGCCTCACCGACCGGCTGGTGCCAGGTCTTGGGGCTGGAGTTGCACTTGCTGCCGATCCGGTTGGCGTGCGAGTTCAGCCCGAACCCGATGTGGTTGGCGAACAGCGGACCGCCGCTGTCGCCGCCGAGAGTGCAGATGTTGGTCTCGACCATCTGGCGCACGGTGCCGCCCGCACCGTTGACCGTCACGTTGGTCCGAAGGACCGTGCCGCACCTGAATCCCGTCGTCCTGCCGGAGTTGCAGACCGACAGCCCGCGCACGGCGGTCGCCCAGCCGTGGATCCCTTGGCTGGTGCCGTTCCACAGGTTGAAGACGCCGGTCGGCCAGACCGACGGACCGTTCATCCAGATCAGGCCGTAGTCGTCGCCCGGGTAGTTGCTTTCCAGCGTCGGGCCGACGTCGGAACCGTCGGGCAGCGTCCAATGTGGAAAGCCTTGGGTACAGTGGCCGGCCGTGATGATGTAGTTGAAGGTTCCGTCCGTGGCGGTGAAGCCGACAGAGCAACCACCCAGGGGGTCCCCGCTGGAGACGCCGACGTTCGGCTGTACCGTGCCGCTTTCGGTCTCGAACCGGACCGCGGTGCCGAAGCGACGCGCGGCCAGGCGCTGCGCGGCGTTCTTCGCCCCCGATTGCGGCAGGCCCACCACCACCTGGTTCGTCTCCGGGTCCACGCCCCAGGTCGTGTTCGGCTCGCTCGGCGCGGCCTCCAGCGCCCGCTGGATCCCCTGCAGCTGCTGGTCGCTGCGCGCGACGACGCGCGCCTTGGCGCCGGCGGCGGTCACCTTCGCGGCGGACGCCGCGTCGGTGACGGTGACGACGAGTTCCCCTCCGGACAGGTACGCCCCGCCGGTCTTGGTGCCCAGCTCGGTCGTCAGCCGGCCGGCGAGGTCCACTTTGGCGTTCTCGGCGCGGAGAAGCCTCTCGGCCGCGTCGCGGCTGATGCCCCGCTGCTCGGCGATCGCGCCGGCCATGTCCGCCGCGCCGCCGGCCCGGTCGGTTATGACGGCTCCGCCCCGAGCCGGAGCCGGCTGGTCGGCCGGTTCGGCCGCCGCGGCGGCCGGGACGAAAGCGACAGGTGCCAAGACGGCGATCGCGGCGGCGAGCACGATCCGCCGGCTGGGTTTTCTGGTACGCGGATGGCTTGCGGGTTCTGACATTCCGTTCCCTTCAGGAGGGGACTGGTCTGCTGGATCAAGCCAGTCTCGCGATCGGGTCGGAACGGTGAGGCGGATACTGGACGCGACCGGACACGACCGGACACGGCGGCGGGATGGTGCGATACTCGAGGGGTGATCGGCGGTGCCTGACTGGGAACCGTGGCGTGTCGAAGCCGACGACGAGTGGCTGCTCAGCCATTCGGCAGACTCGTTCGCCCGCATCCGTCGCGTCTTCCATCCCTTCGCCGGCGCCGGCGACGCGGTGTCACACTCGGTGCTCGGCGGCATCCTCGGCAGCACGCCACGAAACCCGGACCTGAAGGTCAAGGGCGTCCAGGCGGAGCAGATCCGGTACGCCGAGCAGCACTACGCCTACACGGCCACCCAGGTCGAGGTCCACGTGTGCCGGCGCTGCGACCACCGGCTGCAAGAGCGTCACCATCTGCTGCTCGTGGCCTCCGGCGGCCAGCGCGCCGAGGTCGGCCGGGCTCGTGCCTGCCGAGCGTGCGACGCCGGTTCGTGGATGTTCGTCTCGCACATGCCGCGGGCGAGGCGGCGCAGGGCCGAGCTCGCCAAGATCGTGCTCTGACGCGGCGGGCTCGTCGATCCCCGAGGAACAGGTCGCGGTGCTCCGCTGTGTCCAGACAGGCCAGCACGTTTGGGGCGTGGACGGGCTAGAACTCGTGGTACATGACGTGTAGGCCGACGCGGCCCAGGGTTGGATGGGCGAAGGCGCGGGGCACCGTTCCCACGACCGTGAAGCCGTTCCGCTCGTAGAGGTTGACCGCCGCGTGGTTCGATTCGACGACGGCGTTGAACTGCATCGCCGCGTATCCGGCGTCCTTCGCCCAGTCCAGCGCGTACCGGCACAGCCCGCTGCCGACCCCGCGGCCCCGTGCGTCAGCGGCCACCATGAAACTCGCGGTGGACACGTGCGACCCGGGCCCGGAACGGTTCGCACCCATCTTCGCCGTGCCGAGAACCCTGCCGTCCTCGACGGCGACGACGGTCAGCCCGGGAGCGGTCTCGATCCAGGTCTGGCGGGCTTCGGTCTCGGTCATGGCGGGGTCGTACGGGAACGTCTCCTGCTCCCGCACGACCCCGCGCACGATGGCCCACACGGCGGCCCAGTCAGCCTCGGCGAACGGTCGGATCTGCACCGGAGCACGATACCCGCGCGTGCCTCGTCACGACGATCGCCGATACCGCCGTCGTCCGCCACGGATGGCGCACGCCGCCGAGCGTGCCGTAGTCGCGCAGCGCGAGCGGCCCGGGGAAGTCGGAGTCAGGCCGGGCCGGCGAACAGGTCCGGCTGCTCGTCTGCCCTGAGGGTGGCGGCCGTGTGTGCCGGCGCCGGCCGTTCGCGCGCCGGCTGCCGGGTGTACCGCTGGTCCTTCTCCGCGGGCCCGCGGCGCGCGGTCACCTCCAGGGTGACCATCGCGACCGGTGGCGGGGGAGCGGCGAACCTGCCGGTGCCCCACCGCACCCAGATGGCGACCCGGCCCGCCTCGGCTTCGGCCAGGAGCTTGTCGACGGTGCGCTGGCGGCCGGTGCGGTCGATCTCGATGGCGATCGGCGCACCGGCCGGCCGGGCGCACCCGACGTCTATCCACGAGTGACGGTGCGAGTAGGGCGGCGGCAACGGCATCACGCTGGGTGCCCTGCGGTAGGCCCGCCAGCCCTGGTCGACCGCCCATTCCACGATCGAGTCCACGAGCAGCGCGGTCACCTCGTCGGCGCTGAGGTCGACGAAGGTCACCGCGGCGAGCCGGTCCGCGAGCGAGGCGGCCACCTGCTCCTCATCCACCGCGCGGTCCATGACCGCAGGTTACCGCCTGTCAGGAGGCGGTCGCTGCCGCCGCGGCCCTTCCAGCCTGGCGGCCGGAGAACAGGCAACCGCCGAGGAACGTCCCTTCCAGGGACCGGTACCCGTGCACACCGCCGCCGCCGAAGCCGGCGACCTCGCCGGCCGCGTAGAGGCCGGGGACGGGCCGGCCGGCCGCGTCGAGGACGCGGCCCCGCAGGTCGGTCTGGAGGCCGCCGAGGCTCTTGCGGGTGAGGATGTTGAGGCGTACCGCGACCAGCGGCCCGGCGTCCGGATCCAGGATGCGGTGGATCGAGGCGGTGCGGCTGAGCGAGTCGCCGGGGTACGCGAGCGCGTTGCGGATGCCCATCACCTGGGCATCCTTGCTGTAGGCGTTGCCGATCTCCCGGTCGCGTGCCTCGATCTGCCGCCGGAGGTGAGCCAGGTCGATGAGGTTGGTACCGGTCAGCCGGTTCATGCCGGTGACCAGCTCCGGCAGGGTCGAGGCGACGACGAAGTCCGCGCCCTTGTCCAGGAAGTTCTGGATCGGCTGCGGGGTCTGCCAGATCCGCGACAGCAGCTGCCAGATGTTCTTGTTGGTGAGGTCGGGGTTCTGCTCCGAGCCGGAGAGCGCGAACTCCTTGGCGACGATCTTCTTGGTGGTGACGAACCAGGAGTAGTCGTAGCCGGAGGCGGTGATCGACTTGAGGGTGTTCAGCGTGTCGTACCCGGGGTAGTCGGGGGCGCCGAAGCGCTTGCCCTTGGCGTCGAACCACATCGACGACGGGCCCGGCAGGATCCGGATGCCGTGGCCGGGCCAGATCGGGTCGAAGTTGCGCAGCCCTTCGGTGTAGTGCCACATCCGGTCGGAGTTGACGATCCGTCCGCCGGCCCGCTGGGTGATCGCCAGCATCCGGCCGTCGACGTGGGCTGGCACGCCGGTGATCATGTGCCCGGGTGCCGGGCCGAGCCGCGCCGGCCAGTTCTGCCGGACCAGGTCCTGGTTGCCGCCGATGCCGCCGGAGGTGACGATCACGACCGGCGCGCGGAGCTGGAAGTCGCCGACCACGGTGCGCGAGCTGGGCTTGCCACGCGGGGCGTCGCTGGGCTCCAGCACCGCTCCGCGTACGCCGCTGACGGCACCGCCGGTGCGGACGATCTCGTCGACGCGGTGCCGGAACCTGAGGACGACCTTCCCATTGGCCGCAGCGGCCCGCACCTGCTTCTCGAACGGTTCGACCACCGCCGGCCCGGTGCCCCACGTGACGTGGAAGCGGGGTACCGAGTTGCCGTGCCCGTCCGCCAGGCCGCCGCCGCGCTCGGCCCAGCCGACCATCGGGAACCAGCGCACGCCCAGCCCGTACAGCCAGGGACGCTTCTCGGTGGCCGCGAAGTTGACGTACGCCTCGGCCCACTTGTGCGCCCAGTAGTCCTGCCCGGCGGGATCGTCGACGCCGCGGTCGAAGCCCGCGGTGCCGAGCCAGTCCTGCCAGGCCAGGTCGTGCGAGTCCTTGACGCCCATGAGGCGCTGCTCGTCCGAGTCGACGAGGAACAGCCCGCCGAAGGACCAGAACGCCTGCCCGCCCAGGTTCGACTCCGGCTCCTGGTCCAGCAGGATCACCGTACGCCCGGCGGCGGCCAGCTCGGCGGTCGCGACGAGCCCGGCCAGCCCGCCGCCGACGACGATGGCGTCCGCGTCCTGCGCGGCCGCGGCACCGAAGGCCGGCGTGGCCGCCGCCTGCGCCACCGCCGCCCCGGCAAGCACCCCACCGGCCAGGCCCAGAGCGTGGCGACGACTGACCGCGCCGGTGTGTTCGGGCGTGTCCATCCGCGACCTCCAGTTCACAAACATGAAGATTATTTCTACTAGCGGGTAACTGTGACGGACGCGCCGCCGCCGCGCAAGAGACGGCCGTAGATAGGTGGACGCCAACCTCAAGATCGCCCACGTCGAAGCTCGGCCGAAAATCGTCGGATGTCGCGTTCAGCGCGCTCGGATCGCTGGCGCGCCCGTCGAAAGTCCCAGATCTTGATCGACGGAAGAGGGCTTGTCCACGAGCCGGTTTACGGGTCGATGAGGGCGCGCAGGAGTGGGGTGCGCCAGGCGTCGCGCTCCGGATCGTAGACGCCGAAGTCCGTGGCGAAGTCCCAGTGGGCCCAGCTCATCGCGCGGCGTTCGGCCTGCGTACGGACGAACTCGACCCAGCGCAGACGCGACGGCGGGTCCGCTTTGGAGTACGCGCCGAACTCGCCGACAAACAGCGGCCGGTCATGGGCGGCGGCCCACCGCGCGGCGGCGTCGAGGTCGCTGACGACGGCGGCGCGGTCGGCTCCGGTACCCCAGGACGTGCCCAGCCACCGCTCGGTGTCGGGCAACCACGTCGCGCCCTGGTGGGTGAATTCGAACGGCGCGTAGTAGTGGACGGTCACGATGAGCCGGTCGTCGTCGGGTAGGCGCAGGTCGGGCAGCGCGTCGATATCGTTGGCGCGCGCGGTGCCGACGATGACGGCCCGGCCGGGGTTGGCGTCACGGACGATCGCGAGGGCATCGGCGAGCAGGGCATTCCAGCGCCGCGGCACCAGGGCGCCGTGCGGCTCGTTGAGCAGCTCAAGGTAGAGCCGGTCAGGGCGAGCCGCGTACCGGGCCGCGATCTGCTCCCACAGGCCGAGGAACCTCGCCGCGTGGCCGTCCGGATCGGCTTGCAGCTCGTCGTAGTGGTGCACGTTCAGCACCACGTTGAGGCCGCGGGCCATGGCGCCGTCGACCGCCCAGTCGACACGGTCGAGGAAACCACCGTCGATTGTGTACGGTGCCCGCTCGGCCGCGTGGCCGGACCAGCGGACCGGCAGGCGTACGGTGTCGAACCCGGCCGCCCGCACCGCGTCGAAGTACGCCTCGGTGAGGCGCAACGCGCCCGCGGCAGCGTCCAGGGCGTTGCCGAAGTTGATTCCCTTGCCCAACCGCTGGTTGAGCTGGTGTGCGGTCAGGTCACGCATGGGCGTGCACCCTTCGTGGCCGCAGCGCCGCGGCGGTCAACGTGACGAAGAAGGCGAGGATCGCCGGTATGGTCAGTGCCCACGGCAGGCCGACGGCTTCCGCCGCCGCGCCGATGAGCAGGGGACCGGTCAGGAACCCGAGATAGCCGACGCTGGCTACGCGGGCGATCGCCTGGCCGGCGCGGGCCGGGTCCCGGTCGCCGGCGTGCGAGAAGATCTGCGGCGCGATGCACGACAATCCCGCGCCGAGGCAGCCGAAGCCGATGACACCGGCGACGGGGTGTCCGATGAGGAGCGCGATACCCAGCCCCGCGGCGGCGAGCGCGCCGCAGCCGCGTACCAGATTCACCGGGCCCAGGCGTGCGGCCAGGCGGTCACCGACCAGCCGTCCCGCGACCATCATGATGGAGAAGGCGGCGTACGCCGCCGCGGCGACGCCGGCGGCGCTGCCCAGGCTTTCGCGCAGGTAGACGCTGCTCCAGTCGGCTGCCGCGCCTTCACCGACCATGCAGCAGAAGACGAGGATGCCGAGGAACACCACGCCGGGCGCGGTGGTCCCGTTCCAACCTGGATTCGTCGTGGGTCTGGGGGCTTCGAGGCGAAGCGTCCAGCGGGCCGCCCACAGCGCCAGCGCCGCCACGCCGGCGCCGACCGCCGCGAAGGTGACGCCCGGGCCGAGGTTGGAGTGGGCGAACAGGCCACCGATCGCGGCGCCGAGGAAGCCACCGACGCTGTAGACGGCGTGGAACGAGGACATGATGGGCTTTCCCCACGCCCGCTGCACCTCGACCGCGTGCGCGTTCATGGCGATGTTGAGACTGCCGTGCACCGCGCCGAAGGCAAAGAGCGCGGCGGCGAGACTGACCACATCGACGGCGAGGGCGGGAAAGGTCAGGCACACCCCTTCGACGATGGCCGCTGGGACCATGACGGCCGTGCTGCGGTGCCGGTCGACGAGGCGCCCCACCACCTGCATGCCGGTGATCGCCCCGGCGGCGAAGGCGAGCAGCCCGATGCTCAGCTGGCCGTCGCCCAGCCCAAGGTCGTGCTTGATGGCGGGGATCCGGGCCGTCCACGCCCCCAACGCGGTGCCGAAGGCCAAGAAGACCAGGCACGTGGCCACCCGTCCACGAACGAGAGAACCGGCCATCAGGCCACGTGAACGCTGACGCCCGCGGCGGTCAGCGCCTCACGCTGCTCCGGCGGGATCCCGTCGTCGGTGACCACGACGTCGATCCGCTCCAGCGGGCACACCGCACCGAACGCCACTCGCGTGAACTTGCCCGATTCGCACACCACGACGACACGGCGAGCCGATGCGATCGCGGCCTGCTTGACGGCGACCTCCGGCAGGTCCTGCGCGGTCAGGCCGTGCTCGGCCGACAGTCCACAACAGCCGATGACCGCGGTGTCGAACCGCAGCGCCCTGATTGATGACTCGGTCAGCGGGCCCTTGAAGTTCAGCTCGCCCGGCCGCACCTCGCCGCCGGGCAGCACCAACCGCACGCGCGGTGCGGTGCTCAACTCGACGGCGGACTGCATCGCCAGCGGCAGCACGGTCAAGCGGCGATCACGCAACGCCCGCGCGACCTCCAGCGCCGTCGTGCCCCCGTCCAGTAGGGCCGCCTCGCCGTCGGCGAGCAGCGCGGCCGCCGCGATCCCGATGCGTCGCTTGGCGTCCACCGCCTCGCGCTCCCGGGCCGCGAACGGCGGCTCCTCGCCGCGTAACAGCAGGCTCAACGCGCCGCCGCGCACGCGCCGCACGACCCCCTGCTGCGCCAGCTCGTCCAGGTCGCGGCGGATGGTCATCTCGGAGACGCCGTACTGGGTGGCCAACTCGGCGACGGCGACGCTGTCCCGGACCCGCAGAGACCCCATGATCCCCGCAAGGCGCTCCACACTCTCCACATGTTCATACGAACACAGCAGATGTGCGGAGCGCAAGCGGTGAGCTACAGCTGGGCCTGGCGGCGCAGGCCGAAGGCGCCGACGGTCAGCAGGGTGACCGCGCCGATGACGAGCGCCCCGAACGACACGACGGTGAGCGTCTCGGGCTGCTCCAATCCACCCCGGGCGTAGACCGTCACCAGGGCGAGGATCAACGGCAGGATCAGTACGCCAGCGGCCATGGTGGCCCGGGCGTCGACGGCCATCCACACCAGGAAACCGACCATTGCCACGAAGGTCGCCCACGGCTGCCAGCCGAGCGTCACTTCGTAGTCGGTGGGCAGCAGAATCGCCGCGACCGGGACGCCGAGCAGCCACGGCAGCGGCCGCCGAGTGCCGGTGGCCGGCCACCCGATCAACGGCGCGATCAGCAGCAGGGCGAGCGGTAGGGGCAGGAGGGTCGGATCGCTGAGCGCCGAATCCGCGACCATCTCGATTGGCGGGTAGTAGACCTCGCCGGTGACATTGTCCCGGTGAATCCAGGCGACGTGCGACACGGCTAGGGCCGAGGTGAGCCCGCCGAGCGTCGCCAGTACACGATGAGCAGCTGCCCGTCGGCACCGTTGACCGTGAACGTCTCGTAGCCCAGCGTCAGCTCGCCCACCATCGGATGGTGGAAGCGCTTGGTGCCCGCCGTCTTGGCCCGCACGTCGTGGCGCGCCGCCCACGGCCCAGGGCTGACCACTCACTCAGGCAACACCGGCGCGGTCGGGCTCGACGGCGGGCATCAGGCGCGTCGAGTCCGGCTCGGCGGCCGGTGCCCGCTCGACCAGCCGTCGGGTCAGCTCTGCCTGCTCGCGCTGCAGGGAGATGAGCCGGGCCAGCCACGAGCTGAAGAAGATGAGCGCGCCGCTGATGGTCAGCCCGAGCCCGAAGAGCCCGCCGGAGACCAGGTACGGGATCTGCTCGAACACGTACCCGGTGTGCGCGGTGCCGTACCAGCCGATGCCGATCACCGCGAGCCCGAGCGGCATGAGGAACCCGCCGACGAGCGTGAGAATCTGCTGGAGCCTCTGCTCGGATCGCATGTCACCGCTCCCTCAGGTTGGGCACGCCGTTCGGCACCCCCAGGTCGCAACCGCCACCGCCGAACATGAGGGCGACGTACCGGCGCAGCCCGTAGGAGACGGCGGCCGCGACGGCGAGGCCCAGGACGAATGCGTACCAGGGCACGCCGGGGAAGACCGGCCATTCGTTGCTGGCGACCGGTGTGGTGGCGTCGCCTGGCGCGGCCTCGGGCGGCGCCTCACCGCCCGTGCCGCCGACACCGGAGCCGCCGCCCGTGTCGCCGCCACCCGCCTGGCTTCCGCCGCCGGCCGGTCCGGCGGCGGGCGGCGGCGCCTCGGCGGCGACCGCGGGCGACGCCGTCGCCTGGCTGATCGCGGTGCCCAGCACGAAGACGAACCGCGGCGAGAGGTTGAGCCACGGGACGAGCTGGGTGCGCAGGTCGGCCGGCAGCAGCGCGAGGATCGGGTCGAGCAGCGCCGTCAGGCTGAGCCGCTTCAGCAGCGCGCCGGTGTCCAAGGTGACGGTGAGGCCGCGCCCGGTCACGTTGGCCGCCCCACCGTCCACTTTCCTCTGTACGGCCGGCGCGTCGACCGTCAGGCCCAGGTCCTTCAGGCGGGTGGTGAGCTCGGCCGGCAGCTTCGGCACCTTCGTCACGCCGGTGGGCGCCGCGACACCGTCCTGGTTGAGTGCTACGGTCTGGCCGGCCAGGGTCAATGACTTCCACACCACGGTGCCGGTGGCCGTGCCGCGGGCACCGTCGCTGGCCGCCTCGGTGTCCGCCCGCAGGCCGTGCACCTTCACCAGCCCGCCCAGCAGGGATATGGAGCCCGCGGTGGCGTAGGAGACGGCGGTCGCCTTGTCGCCGGTCACCGTCGTCCTGCTCCGCGAGGAGAAACCCTCCATCGCGATCAGGACCGGCGAGATGGGCAGGCCGGGCAGGGGGAGCGCGGGGCTGGAGTGCTTCGCCCCGTGGGCGGCCGCCTCCACCGAGCCGCCGTCCGCGTGAGAGGTCATCGCCGCGCCCGGCGCGACCTCCTGCTTGGCGTCCTCGGGCCCGGACGGGTGCGCCGCGTCGACCTTCACCGGGTACACGGCGTCGGGGTTCTGCAGCAGCTGCGGCAGGCCGTACCCGACCGCGTCTCCGGGCCACATCAGGCTGGACACCGCGCGCCCGGTCGGTCCGCTGGACAGGTTGGCCCTGGCGTACGAGAGGTTCAGCTCCAGTTGTGGCTCGGCCGGCACCGGGATGGTCGGCTCGAAGATCTGGACGGCGACCGGTGTCGCCTCGGCGGTGAGGGTGAAGCCGGCGAGGTCCGCGGCGTTGGCCGGCGCCGGCACGGCGAGCAGGGCGCTGCCCACGAATACGGTCATCAGTGCGCGCGGTGTCTTCATGTGACGCTTCCCAGGTAGAGAGTGGCCAGTTCGTCGGCGATCTCGTCGGGGCCGCCGGTGGCGACGACCCGACCGTGTACCAGTACGGCGGCGCGGCCGGCGACCGCGAGGGCGGCGTCGGCGAACTGCTCGACCACGAGCACGCTCACCCCGTCGGCGGCGAGCCCGGCGACGACCTCGTAGAGCTCCCGCACGACCAGCGGGGCGAGGCCCATCGACAGCTCGTCGACCAGCAGCACCGCCGGGTTGGTCGCGAGCGCGCGGGCCATCGCGAGCATCTGCTGCTCGCCACCGGACAGCGAGCCGGCGAGCTGGTGGGCGCGCTCGGCGAGCCGGGGAAACCGGTCGAACGCCGTCCCGTACACGTCGGCGGCGCGCGCCCCGGCGTACGTGGCGAGGCGTAGGTTGTCGCGCACGGTGAGGTTGGGGAAGACCGAGCGGCCCTCCGGGATCGTGCACAGCCCCGCGCGGGCCAGTGCGTCGGGGGAGGCGCCGTTGACGTGCGCCCCACCCAGGTGTACATGGCCGGCGGTGGCCCGGATCTGTCCACTCGCGACCTTCAGGAGCGTGGTCTTGCCCGCGCCGTTCGGGCCGAGCAGTGCCATCACCGCGCCGCGGGGGAGCGTCAGGTCGACGCCGTGCAGCACCTCGATCCGGCCATACCCGGCCGTCACGCCCACGAGCTCCAGGATCGGCTTCACTCTGCCGTCCCTAGGTACGCATGCCGCACGTCGGCGTCGGCGCGGACCTCCGTCGGTGTGCCGGAGGCGATGACCGTGCCGAAGTTGAGCACGTTGACGCGGTCGCAGACCCGCATGATGAGCTCCATGTCGTGCTCGACGATGAGCACCGCCCGCCCCTCGCCGGCCAGCTCGCGCAGCAACTCGCCGAACGACTCGGTCTCCGCCGTGCTCAGCCCGGACGACGGCTCGTCCAGCAGGAGCAGCTGGGGATCGAGGGCGAGCGCCCGGGCCAGCTCCAGTAGCCGCGCGATGCCGGTGGGCACGGTGTCCGCGGGCCGGTCGGCGTAGCGGTCCAGGCCGACCCTCTCAATGAGACGGTCGGCCACCAGCGCCGGCGTCTGGTGATGGCGCGAGCGGCGCAGCGCGTGCCGGCGGTGGATCTCCGCCGCCACGAGCACGTTCTCCCGCACCGACAGCGACCCGAACGCCTCCAGCCGCTGGAACGTGCGGGCGATGCCCCGTCTGGCCCGTTCGTGGGTGGCCCGCCGGGTGATGTCCTCATTGGAGAACCGGACCGTCCCCCGGGTGGGGCGTTGCAGCCCGGTGATCACGTTGAACAGCGTCGTCTTGCCCGCGCCGTTGGGGCCGATCAGCCCCGTCACGTGGCCGGCGGCGGCGTCCAGGCTCGCGCCGCGTACCGCCGTCACACCGCCGAACCGCACCGTCACGTCGACCGCTTCCAACAGTGTCATGACCGCACCGCCGCTCGTGGAGGATCCAGCGCGGGCCGGAATCCGGCCGATCGCCAGCGGCCGAGCTTGAACAGGTGGCTAACCACGCCGTTCGGGTCGCGCCCGAGCCCGACGGAGGCCACGCCGACGCACAGGTAGACCAGCCCGCCCAGGGCCGGGAACTCGCTGGCCAGCACCGGCAGCAGCATCAGCGCCATCCCGCCCAGTGCCGCGCCGGAGACGGAGGTGACGCCGGCGACCACGGCGAGCAGCAGCAGCGGCAGGCTGCCCATGAGCTGGAAGTCGGTCGCCGCGACGGTCTGGCGCAGGCCGCCGAGGAGCCCGCCGGCGAACCCGGCGATGCCCGCGGAGAGCGCGAAGAGCCGCACCCGGGTCCACCGCATGTTCAGGCCGAGCGTGGCGCAGCCGGCGGGGCTGTCGCGCATGGCGAGCAGGATCCGGCCGTACCGGCTGCGCCGCAACGCGAGGACGCCCAGCCCGACCGCGACGAACGCGGCCGCCGAGACCACCAGGTAGGCGCGCTCGCCGCCCAGGTCGAGGCCGGGCAGCGCCAGGCGGGGCACGGAGAGGCTGCCGTTGAAGCCGAAGGCGAGGCTGGACTGGAAGACGAGCTTGTCCATCAGCAGCCCGAAGGCCAATGTGGACAGCGCGAGGTATAGCCCGCGCAGCCGCAGCGCGGGGAGCGCGACGAGAGCACCGACGAGCGCGGCCACGGCGGCGGCGGCCAGCAGACCGAGCGGCGACGCGGTGCCCAGCCGCGCCACGGTGACCGCCCCGATGCCGACGAACGTCAGCTGGGTGAGGGAGACGAAGCCGCCGTATCCGGTCAGCGGCACGAGCGACAGCATGACGATGCCGTAGACGAATCCGAGCGCCAGCTGGTCGTTCTGGGCGGTGGAAAGGGCGAGCGAGGCTGCCGCGGCCGCACCCACGACCACCGCGCCGACGATGAGGGCGCGGCGGGCGGTCGGCACGGGTACACCGGCGATGCCTTTGATCTGGCCGACGCGCAGGGTGGCCTGCGGCGACAGCAGCAGCGCGGCGAACAGGAACAGGGCGGGGATGGCGGCGCGCAGGCCGCTCAGGACCTCGGTGGGCGGCAGGTAGCCGACCGCGTACGACTGGGCGAGGCCGAGCAGCAGCGCGCCGACGAACGTCCACGGCAGGCTGCGCAGCCTGCCCACCACCGCGGCGGCGTAGGCGCTGATCACCAGCAGGGTGAGGTCGAAGTAGCTGAGGCCCACGACGGGCGTCAGCAGGATGCCGGCGAGCGCGGCGAGGGCCGCGCCGATCGCCCAGCTGAGCGCGGACACGATCGACGTGCGGGCGCCGTACAGCCGCAGCAGGTCGCGGTTGTCGACGGATGCCCGCATCGCCGCGCCGATCCGGGCGCGGGTGAGCAGGGCGTACAGGCCGCCGGCGACGATGATCGCGGCCGCGACCATCACGAGGTCGTGGAAGGTCACGAACGCGGTGCCGACCCGGAACCCGCGCTGGCCGAAGAACGGCTCGACCGGCCGCGCCGTCGCCGGCCAGACCGCCTGCGCCGCGCCGATCAGCATGATCAGCAGACCGACGGTGACGACCAGCGTGGTGCCCTCGGGTGCGCCGGCCAGGTGCCGCATCATGACCCGCTCGGCGAGCGCGCCGAGCAGCGGCGCCGCCACGCCCACCACCAGTAGTACGGCCAGCCAGGCCGGCAGTCCACGCTGGACGGTCAGCTCCCAGCACAGGAACGCCATCACCATGCCGATCGCGCCGTGCGCGACGTTGAAGATCCGCGAGGTGCTGTACGTCAGCACCAGGCCGCTGGCGGCGACGGCGTACCCGGCCCCGGTGACGAGCCCGAGCACCGTGAACGCGAGAAAGCCGGTCATGCGAGGTGCCTCATGCGCCGACGCCAGTGTTGACGAGCTGGCCGCAGCGGAATCCGGAGCCGGGAGCCTCGCGGACCCACCGGCCGCCCTTGAGCCGGATGAACGCCCAGCACTTCGCGGTCCGTTTGCCGCCGACGTCCTGCGGCGAGAAGAGCCCGTTGGCGGTGTACGCGTGCACGCCCTTGACCGCGTCGAGCAGGGCCTTGCGGGTCAGGTTGGGGCCGACCTTCGCGGCCAGCTCGACGAAGAGCTTGGCGGCGCCCCACGCGAAGAAGCCGAAGTAGTCCGGTGCCGCGCCGGGCGCGACCCGGGCCAGCCAGGACCGGTAGAGCTTCATCTCGGCGTTGCCGCCGCCCTCTTCGAGCAGTGCGGTGTTGGTGAATACCGCCATGCCCTCGGCCGCGTCTCCCGCTTGCTTGACGAAGTTCGCGTCGTACGCCACCGGGTCCATGACGAACACGTCGGGCTTGAAGCCCTGCTGCTTCATGGCCTGTAGCAGGCGCGCCGCGTGCTGGTACGAGCCCAGCCACTGCACGTACCGCACGCCGCGGTCCTTCATCTGCACCACGTACGGCGCGTAGTTGAAGTCGGCCACGTCGATCGCCTGCTCGTAGACGAAGGTGAACCCGCGTCCGGTGAACGCCTTGACGAAGCTCGCCTCGTTCTGCTTGGTGACCTCGGAGTTGAGGTACAGGAACGCGGCCTTCGACGCCGCGGCCGGGAACTTGCTCTTGAAGTGGTCGGCGACCGCCGTCGACTGAAAGTTGACCTTGTTGGAGTTGACGCCGTAGGTAACCGCCACCTTCTGGCGCTGGGCGGTCGTGGTTACGGCCCGCAGGTCGGGGATGCCGCAGCCGCTGGCCGTCGCGGCGCCGCCCTGGTCGTACGCGGACATCGAACCGACCAGCGCGAACGCCTGGGAACACGCTCGCGCGGTGGCCTCCTGGTCGCCGCGGGAGTCTGTGCGCGAGTCCAGCGCCATCAGCTCGAGCGTGCGCCCGCACACGCCTCCGGTGCTGTTCACGTAGCCGACGTACGCCTTGACCGCCTGCTGCGCCGACTCGAACAGGCCCTGCACGGGCCCACTCACGTCGGAGACGTTGGCGATCTTTATCTTGTTGGCGGTGACGCCCGGCGCGGTCGCGCCTCCGGTGCCCTGGCACTTCACCGGCCCGGTGCCGCCGCCCCGCGCACCACCTGGTCCAGCGCCCGGCCCGCTGCCGCCGGCCGCCGGCCCGTCGGCGGTGCCGGACCCGGCCGTGGTCCCGCCGCCGCTGTCACCACCCGTCGCGGCCCCGTCGCCGCCGCCTCCAGGTGCGCCAAGCACGTCGGCGCGCTGCTCCGGGGTCAGGGCGGACCCACAGGCCGGCAGCGCGAGACACACAGCAATCGCCATGAACACGCTCATTCCCGGTCGCACCGGGCTAGTAGAACAGGTTCTACGAAACTGAACAAGCCCTGAAGCGCCATCTATATGTAAATCCAGGAACATGTTCTACGCATGGTCGGCGGTGAGGTGCACGGCCGTCATCTATGTATCGCGGGCGCGCGCCGGAACGTTACAGACGATTTTTGGGCGGGTGTCGATTTGGCGCCGGGCCGGTCGACGTACGGGTATGACTGACTACATGACCGAGCCGATCTCGACGCGCAACCTCGACCAGTACGGATCCGCGGAGCTGCCGTGGAGCCGCCCGCGTGACCTGCTCGCCAGCGACACGCCCGGGTCCGACCTGACGTTCTTCGTGGCCACCGTGCGGCCCGACGGCCGGCCGCACTCGGCGGGTGTCGGAGCGTTGTGGGTGGACGATGCCCTGTACTTCGTGGGCGGGCCCGGCACCCGCAGGTCGCGCAACCTCGCCGCGAACCCGGCGTGCAGCGTCTCGGTGCGCCTGCCCGGCATCGACCTGGTGCTGGAGGGCGATGCGCACAGGGTCACCGATTCGTCCACCCTGGAGCGGGTCGCGGCCGTCTACCGCGGTGGTGGCTGGCCGGCGGCGGTGGAGGGTGACGCGCTCACGGCCCCGTTCACCGCGCCCAGTGCCGGCCCGCCGCCGTGGCACCTGTTCCGCCTGACCCTGCACACCGCCTTCGGCGTGGCCGCTGCCGAGCCCCACGGCGCCACCCGCTGGGACTTCGCGCACCAACGGGCCGTCCCGCATCCATCAACTGGTTGATGCGGGAATCCACCGGCCCCGGCTCCGGGCGGGTGTTCCCCGGCCGGCCGGCCGCCGAGATCCTCGATGTATGGCGATCATCGCGGTGGAGAACCTGCACAAGCGGTACGGCGACAAGGTGGCGGTGGACGACGTGTCGTTCGCCGTCGAAGAGGGTGAGATATTCGGCATCCTCGGCCCGAACGGCGCCGGCAAGACGACCACGGTCGAGTCGGTGACGGGGCTGCGCCGGCCCGACCGGGGGAGCATCACCGTGCTCGGCCTCGACCCGCGGCGCGACCGTGCCGAGCTGCGCCAGCGGGTCGGTGTGCAACTTCAGCAGAGCCGGCTGCAAGACAAGATCACGGTCGCCGAGGCGCTCTCGCTGTACAGCTCGTACTACCGGCGCCCGGCGGACTGGCGGGAGTTGCTGGACGGGCTGGGCCTCGCCGACCAGCGGAACACCCGGTACGGCAGGCTCTCGGGCGGGCAGCAGCAGCGACTGTCCATCGCGCTCGCGCTCGTCGGCAGCCCCACGGTCGCGGTGCTGGACGAGCTGACCACCGGCCTGGATCCGCAGGCGCGGCGCGACACCTGGGACCTGATCGAGCAGGTCCGCGTGTCCGGCGTCACCATCGTGCTGGTCACCCACTTCATGGACGAGGCCGAGCGGCTCTGCGATCGGCTCGCCCTGATCGACTCGGGCCGGGTCGTCGCGCTGGACACGCCCGCGGGCCTGATTGCCCGCGTCGGCCGCGAGCAACGGGTCCGGTTCACCCCATCGGCGCCGCTGGACGACCAGCTGTTGACCGCCCTGGACGAGGTGACGAGCGTGCGGCGAAGCGGCGGCCAGGTGATCGTCACCGGCACCGGAGACCTGCTCCACGCGCTCACCTCTGTGCTGGCCCGTAACCGCATCGTCGCGCACGACCTGCGTATCGAACAGACCAGCCTCGACGACGCCTTCGTGGCGCTGACCGGACGGAGCTACCACTGATGTCTACGCTGCTCCGGACCACGGTCGTCGAGGCCCGGCTGTTTCTGCGGGAGCCGACTGCGGCGATCCTGGGCGTGCTGTCCCCGACCCTCATCCTGCTCGTCCTGGGTGCCGTGCCCGCGCTGCGCGAGCCCTCGAAGGAGTACGACGGGGCCCGGTTCGTCGAGCTCTGGGCACCGTCGGCGCTGGTGCTGGGAATCGGCGTCGTCGCGCTGCAACACGTCACGGGCGTGCTGGCCACCTACCGCGAGAACGGGGTGCTGCGCCGGCTGTCCACCACCCCTGTGCACCCGGGCAAACTCCTGCTCGCCCAGCTTATCGTGGCGTTGGTCGCCTGCCTCGTGGCGGGTGCGCTGCTGGTCGGCGCGGCTTGGCTGGTGCTCGACGTCCCGCTGCCGCGGCACCCGTTGACGTTCGTGGCCGCCTTCGCCGTCGGTTTCGGGGCGGTGCTGGCCATCGGCGCGCTGATCGCGGCGGTCGCGCCGAGCAGCCGGGTCGCCGGTGGCCTGGCAACCCTCGTGTACATGGTGGTGATGTTCGCCGGTGGCGTGTTCCTGCCCCGGTTCCTGATGCCGGACGCGCTCGTGCGGATGGGCGACTACACCCCGCCCGGCGTCCAGGCCCTGCTGACCGCGTGGTCAGGCAACCCCGCGGTGCTGGCGACGGTCGATGCCGGGACCGGAGGCACGCGGATCGTCCAACTGGCGATAATGGCGCTCGTGGCCGTGGCCGCGGGATTGGCCGCGGCCAAGCTGTTCCGCTGGGAGTGAGGGCGGGTGGCACCAACCGACTGGGACCGGCGGTACGCGCAGGTGCTGGTGGTCGTACCGTGGCTTCTCCTCATCTCCTCGGTTGCGATCAGCCAGGCCACGCCCGGCCAGACCGGCGGCGAACGGACCGGCACGCTCGCGCTGGCGATCCTCGCCGCCGCGTGGGTGTACGGCTGGCACACCCGCGTGCGGCGGGGACGCTGGGAACGGTCGTGGCCGGCGGTGGTGTACTTTTCGGGCCTGCTGGCGCTGTGCGCCGCCCTGATGGCCCGCGACCTGATCTACGTCCTGTTCACCATCACCGCGTTCTTCCACGCGTACCAGCTCAGGCCGTGGCCGTTGGGGGTGGCCGGGGTGCTGGCCACGTCGGTGGTGTTGAACACGATGACGATGGGCGTGCCGCGGGCCACCGCCGCGTCGCTCGGCGGCTACCTCGGGGTGATCATCGTGCAGACCGGCGCCATCGGGGCCGGGATCGTGTTCGGCGAGAAGGCGAGCGAGCAGCAGCGGCGCCGCGACGAGATGCTGGCCCGCCTGGAGGCGGCCCTGGAGGAGAACGCCGGGCTGCACGCCCAGTTGCTGACCCAGGCCCGGGAGGCCGGCGTACTGGACGAGCGTCAGCGGATGGCCCGCGAGATCCACGACACGCTGGCACAGGGGCTCGCCGGCATCATCACCCAGGTCCAGGCGGCGCAGCGGGTCTGGTCCGAGCCGGCGCGGGCCCGGCCGCACGTCGACCGGACGCTGGCGCTGGCCAGGGAGAGCCTCGCCGAGGCCCGGCGCTCCGTGCAGGCGCTCCAGCCACGCGAACTGGAGGAGGCGCGGCTGCCCGACGCCGTAGCCGATCTCGCCCGGCGGTGGGCGAACGAGACGGGGGTGGAACCGACCGTGGAGATCACCGGGGAGCCGGCGGCCTTGAGCCCGGCGATCGAGGTCGCGCTGTTTCGGGTGGCCCAGGAGGCGCTGACCAACGTGGCCAAGCACGCCCGCGCCGGGCGGGTCGGGCTGACGCTGTCGTACCTTGGCGACGTCGTGCTGCTGGACGTACGCGACGACGGCGTCGGGATGCGGGACGCGGACGGCAGCGGCTTCGGGCTCAACAGCATGCGCCAGCGCATCCGCGGCATCGGCGGTGCCGTGACGGTGGAGAGCGCACCCGGTGAGGGCACCGCCATCAGCGTCAGCGTACCGATGATTTCCGTGGGGGCGCCGTGATCCGGGTACTGATCGCCGACGACCACCCGATCGTCCGCAATGGACTGCGCGGCGCCTTCGCCGACGAGCCGGACATCGACGTCGCCGGAGAGGCCGCCGATGGCAGGCAGGCGGTCGAACTGGCCGTCCGGCTGGGTGTCGACGTGGTGCTGATGGACCTGCGGATGCCGGTCATGAGCGGCGTCCAGGCGATCGCCGCCTTGCGCGAACGTGCCCCCGCTATCCGGGTGCTGGTGGTGACCACCTTCGACAGTGAGGCCGACGTGCTGCCCGCGATCGAGGCGGGTGCGACCGGCTACCTGCTCAAGGACGCCACGCCTGGAGACCTGCTGCGCGCCGTGCGCGCGGCGCATCGGGGGGAGTCGGTACTGGCGCCGTCGGTGGCGGGCCAGCTGATGGGCCACGTGCGCCGTCCGGGTGGTCCGGGGCTGAGCAAGCGGGAGCTCGAGGTGCTGCGGCACGTGGCCGAGGGCGCGTCCAACCGGGAGGTCGCCCGCCGCCTGTTCATCAGCGAGGCCAGCATCAAGACGCACCTGCTGCACATCTACGACAAGCTTGGGGTGCGCGACCGTGCCGCGGCCGTCGGCGAGGCCTACCGCCGCGGCCTGCTGTCATGATCCGCCGCGGGTTGCGGGATCGCGCAAAAGCCGCTGATGATCTTGCTGAACGCAGACAGCGGTGGCGCCCCGTGGTCTCATCCCTGAGTGCTGACCGACGGGGGTGCGAGATGAAGTGGCTGGCTCGGGCCGCGACGGTACTGACCACCCTGGCGGCGATGGTGTTCACCGCCAGTCCGGTCACGGCCGGAGACGACGAGTGGACGCGGATGCGGTGCCTCTCCGGCGGCATCGACGTGGTTTCGGTGACCGAGGCCGAGTTCCTCGTGCTGAAGGGCCACCTCGACTGCGCCGACCGCGGGTCCGGGAACGCCACCTTCGCCTACGCACGCTATGGGGACAGCGGTCCGGGCTCGGTGTTCTGGTTCCACCTCCAGCCGTACGCGCCGATCGCCCCCACCGAGGCCTCGGTGGAGAACATGATCTCCCCGGAGTCCAACCGGTTCGCGGTCTGCCTCGTCACCGACTACCGCGTGCGTATCGGGTGCGTCATGCTGACCAGGAACCCGGGGAAGCAGGGGGAGCAGGCGTTCACCAAGACGCCGCTGCGCCCGAACTCCCCATACGTCAGCCGGAGCGTCGACGTCACCGAATACCTGGTCGAGGGCACTCCGGCCTGCGGCCACTGTTGGTAACCGGCAGGCCCGGTCACCAACGGGGGTGACCGGGCCGGCGAGCCTTCAGCAGGTCAGGTCGGTCGAGGGCAGTACGCCGTCACGCAGGTAGCCGATCACCGTGTCGTCGACGCACACGTTGCCGTAGTTGCCGAACACGGAGTGGATCCGGGCGCCGTCCAGTGTGACCATCCGGGACCCGGTGAGTGCCCGATGCATCGCCAGCGCTCCACGGTAGACGGTCCTGGGGTCGCCGGTGGCCTGCACGATCAGCGCCGGGCGGCCGTGCGGGCGGCGGCCGGCGCCGACCGGCGACGGGCGGACCGGCTGCTCGGCGTCGCGTCGCGCCCGGCGATCGAGCCGGATCCGCCGCTGCGCCGGGAAGCCGGCTGGCTGGCTGTCCACGCCGTGACCGGGATACCCGTGGCGATCGCCGTGTTGGTCGCGTGCGTGCTGGTGGTGGGCGCCCCGGTCGCGACGCTGGCCTGGTGGGCGCTGCCGGCGGGCGAGTCCTTCGCGTACTTTGTGCCGATCACGACCTGGAGCCGGGCGTTGACCCTCCCGCCGGTGTTCGGCGCCGTCGCCGCCGGCACGCTGTGGTGGGTCGCCCCGGTGCTCGCTCGCTGGCACGCGAGGGCGTGCCGCGCGGTGCTGGCACCCAGCGCAGCGGCCGTGCTCACCGCGCGCGTCGAGCGCCTGGCCGCCACCCGCGCGGACGCGCTGGACGCGCACGCGGCGGAGCTGCGGCGGATCGAGCGGGACCTGCACGACGGCACCCAGGCAAGGCTGGTGACCATCGCCATCCAGCTCGGTGTCGCCCAGCGCCAGCGGACCATCGCCCCGCACCTCGCCGACCAGCTCGTCGAACGGGCGCGCGCCGGCGTGGAGGACGCGCTGGCCGAGCTGCGTGGCGTCGCGCGCAGCGTCTACCCGCCCATCCTGGCCGACCGCGGGCTGGTGGGCGCCGTGCACGCCTTGGTTGCCGACTGTCCGGCACAGCTGCGGCTGCGGGCCGGACCGCTGGGCCGGCTGCCGGCGGCGGTGGAAGGCGCGGCCTACTTCGTCGTTGCGGAGGCGCTGACCAACATCGCCAAACACAGCCAGGCGGCGGGCGGCGTGGTCGAGCTCGGCCTGGCCAGTGACCGACTGGTGCTCGTGGTGTCCGACGACGGCACGGGCGGCGCCGACGAGAGCCGCGGCACCGGGCTGGCCGGCATCCGCCGGCGGGTCGCCGCGCTGGACGGCGAGGCGACGATCGCCAGCCCGCGCGGCGGGCCGACCACGATACGGGTGGAGCTGCCGTGCGCGTCGTGATCGCCGAAGACAACGTGCTGTTGCTGGAAGGGCTCAACCTGCTGCTCTCCACCGCCGGACACGAGGTGACCGCCACCGTCACCACACCCGACGACCTGCTGACCGCGCTGGACCGGCACGACCCCGACCTGGCCCTCGTCGACGTCCGGCTGCCGCCGACGTTTCGCGACGAGGGCCTGCGGGCCGCGCTCACCGCGCGCCGCCGCCGGCCAGGGCTGCCGGTACTGGTGCTTTCCCAGTACGTCGAACGCACCTACGCCGCCGAGCTGCTGTCCGACGGCGCGGGTGCGGTCGGGTACCTGCTGAAGGATCGGGTCTCCAGAGTGGACGACTTTCTCGACGCCCTGTCCCGGGTGGCCGGTGGAGGCACGGTGATGGACCCGCACGTCGTCGCCCAACTCGTCGGCGGGCGCCGAAGCCCGCTCGAGAACCTCAGCCCCCGCGAGCGAGAGGTGCTCTCCCGGATGGCCGAAGGCCACGCGAACGCGGACATCGCCCGGATCCTGTTCATCACCGAGCGCTCGGTCAGCAAGCACATCGGCAACATCTTCGCGAAGCTGGGGCTGCCGGCCACCGAGTCGGGACACCGCCGGGTGGCCGCGGTGCTGGCCTATCTCAACGGTGACACGTGACCATCACGGCTGTTCGGGGCCGGGCAGCCGCACCGTGGACCAGGATCAGATCCTGCCCGCGCCGGCGCCCGCCATGACGGACGCCTTCACGGTGCCGACGTTCTCCGCGGTGTACCCGTAGGGGAGCGCGGCCACCGAACCGTTGACCTCACACGGTCCGGAGTTGGTGAGCGAGTTGTTGCGGGCCACCAACCGCCCGGGGTCGGAGTCCGCGTATCCGCTCGCGGACCAGCACGCCTGCTGCACGTTTTCGAAGACGTTTCCTTCGACGAGCACGCCGGCGTTCATGGTGGAGGCGATGGCGTAGGAGGACGTGTTGTTGTTGACGTTCGTGTAGTAATTGTTGAAAACGTGGACGGTCTCGCCGAAGCGCACCCGCGGGCTGCGCTCGAATGTCCGGTCGAACCAGTTGTGGTGGTACGTGATCCGTAGGTGACCGACGTCCTCACCGGCGTTGCTGTCGGAGTGGCCGACCAGCGATGTCTTCCAGTGGTTGCGGACGATGTTCCAAGAAATGGTGATGTAGTCACCGGCGTGGGTAATGTCGATCATGCCGTCGTAGAAGTCGACGTCGTCCTCGATGGTGCTCTGCATCGTGTTGTGGTCGATCCAGATGTGCGTCGCGTTCTCGATCTGGATCGCGTCGGTGCCGGGCACCCCGCGAATGTTCATGTTCTGGATGATGACGTTGGCGGGATGCATGTCCTCGATGTTGAGGGTGGTCCCGGAGAGGCCGGAGTTCGCGCCGACACCCCGTATCGTCTTGTTGGCTGTGACCTCGACCGTGCCCGAGCCGGCGAGCAGGCCGTTGACCAGGATCGTCCTGGTGCCGGCGGCCTGCGCCTGGGTGCGGAAGTCGGCCCAGGTGCTCACCGTGACCGTGGCGCCGCCCGAGCCGCCGGTGGTGCCGCCGGCCTGCGTGGCCCAGCCTATGATCCCGCCTGGCGGCTGCGGGCTGGTGGTCGGCGAGGCGGTGGGCGAGGCGGTGGGCGAGGTCGTCGGCGAGGCTGACGGTGAACTTGAGGTTGAGCTTGAGGGTGAAGGTGAGGTCGGGCCGGGCGTGGTCGGGCTCGGGCCGGCCGCGTCGGTCACCACGACGTCGTCGAAGGAGCCTGCGGCGTAGTTGGCCACGAGGCCCGCGCGGCCGGCGGCGTACGAACTGTCCGAGGCGGACACCACCTGGGTGCCGTTGACGGCGCCGACCAGGGAGCTGCCGGTCGCGCTCAACCTCAGCGTGTACGCGGTGCCGGTGGCCGTCGAGAACGGCGCCGAGGCGAGCGTGCTGGTCGCTCCCTTGCGGATCTGCACGGTGGTGGGCGTGAGCACGAGCGCGTAGAAGTTGGACGTGCTCTGCACCCGGGCAGCGATGCCGATCCCGCGCGAGGTCGCGCTGCCGAAGGCGCCGGCGGTCACCCTGGCCTGCACGGTGGCCGTTGACCACGACGCGGCGCCAGCCAGCGCCTTGGCACTGGCGCTGGTGCCCGATTGGGAATAGGCGCCGGACGATACCGACCAGCTGCCGCCCGAAGTGCTCCAGCCGCTGGCGTTGCCGTCGTTGAAATCGTCCGAGAACAGCGTGGCCGCGTTCGCGACGGCGCTGACGGTCAGGACCAGCGCCGTGACGGCGGCGCTGACGCCGGCCGCGAATGCGGTCCGCGTGCGCCTGCTGAGGCGGTGGTGGACGTGCCGCGCTTCCTGCACTGTGGCCTCCCTGCGTTGGAACGCGCTTTCCTGCCAACGTAGAAAGGGGAACTTAAAACAGTCAATGCCAGCAATGTGCAGCTTTGTTGCACCGAATCCGCGAAACACCATATGCCGACTCGTCGGTCGGCGATGATGTGACCGCTATTGTCGGGTTTGGTGTCCTAGTCGAACTCTCCTCATTTGCAGAATTGACAGCATTCTATGGCGAGCGCTTTCCAGTCGCTAGTCCACGGCGGCTGAACCGCGAAGTCTCGCCGGGACTGCGACGACGAGGTGGTCGAGCGCTTCACCGCCCTTCGAGGTGGCCGCGCGTCACCGCCGGTAGAACTCCGCGAGCGCGCTGAACGCGGCCTTCGGGTCCCACGGCAGCCCAGGGTACGTGTCGCCGGAGCGGCCTTCGAGCACCTTGACGATGCCGTAGCTGGCCAGGTCGAGGTCGTCGCGGGGGTCGCCGTCGGGCCGGTGCGGAAACGAGCTGAGAGCGAACGTGAACACGAAGGCGCTGTCGACGCCCTCGGCCTCGAAGACCTCCAGCAGTTCGCGCACGTACGCCGCCTGGCCGGCCTCGTCGCGTTCGTACGCGCCGGTGAGTCGCAGCGGCGCACGGGTGTCCCTGTCGAACTCGGCGATCTCAAGACCGCGGGCCCCGTCGTCGCCCGCGCCGCGGTAGGTGGCGGCCCCGAACTCGGTGATCGCGACCGGCTTGCCCTGCGCCACGAGCGCGCGGACGCCGCCGGTGAACTGTTCGGCGATGGCACTGGACCGGTAGAGGTCCACCGACAGGATGTCGAACGGATCCCAGTCGACGCGCTCCAGGGGTACGGCCGCGTAGGTGATCCGGCCGCCGAAACGCTCGCGGACGAGCGCCACGGCCTTGCCGAGGAATTCGTTGACGCGCCCGACCGCCTGGGGGATCAGGTCGCGTGCCCGCTCCGGCCGGATCAGCAGCCGGACCCGCTCATCGGTGGTCTCGCCGGGCAGGAATCCCCGGTTCATCAGGCTCAGCTCGGCGCCGGTGACGAACACGACCTCGGCGCCACGCCGCCGGAGCCGTTCCGCGCGGTCGGCGCAGTCGGCGAACAGCGTCAGCAACTCGGCGGTGGTCAGCTCCAAGGGGTATGGGGAGAACCAGACCTCCAGGCCGAGATCGGCGGCGACGGTCGCGGCCAGCTCGATCCGCCGCGGGTCACCTCCCATGACGCGTACGGCGTTGCAGTGCAGGTCGTCGCGGATGATCCGCAGCTCGCGCTCGACGATGTCCGCGTCGAAGTGCCCCCGGGAGTTCTCTGTCTTGTGGACGAATCCGGTGTCGTAGCTGATGCCCTTGCCTCGCATGTGGCCCTCCTCAAATAGGGTACGACGCGTACCCTGATAAGGTACTACACGTACCGAGAGGAGCGTCAGATGGCGGGGCCACCACGGCGGCGAGGCGCCGAGCTCGAGCAGGCGATCCTCCACGCGGTGATCGACGAGCTCACCGAAGCCGGGTACGCCGGGCTGACCATGGACCGGGTCGCCGCGCGGGCCGGCACCAACAAGAACGCCATCTACCGCCGCTGGCCCAACCGGGCCGCCCTCGCCCTGGCCGCCTACCGCGAGCTGATCGGCGCGGACCGCGAACCACCCGACACCGGCACCCTGCGCGGCGACGTCATGGAACTGCTGCGCGGCGCCAACGGCCACCTGTCCACACCCATCATCGGCCGCACCGTGCGCGCCCTGCTGGGAGCCGCCGCCGACGACCCCGATCTGATGGCGCAGCTGCGCGACAGCGTCATCGACGCCGGATCCGGCCTGTGGCTGACCGTGCTCGGCCGCGCCGTCGCCCGCGGCGAGGTGCCGCCGGAGGCCATCCACCCGCGCGTCGCCACGGTCGCGATCGCGTTGCTGCGCAACGAATACGTCACGCGCGGCACCACGAGCGTGCCGGACGACGTGCTTGTCGAGATCGTCGACGAGGTGTACCTGCCGTTGCTGCGCGGCCGACACGCCACTGTGGTGGACTGAACGCGTCGCCCGCAGCGCCGGAGCGGGCGACGCCGAACCTACCGCCGGTCGCGGTAGTGCGTCTGGCCGAGAACCGCGCCATCGTGCGGCACCAGGCACCGTCAGGATTCCGCGTACGGCTCGCGCGCGGCGACCACGTGGCCGTCACGGAAGGCGTTTTGGTGGTGTCATAGAGCTTGTGAGCGTTGACGACATCGCCGACGAGCTGTACGCGTTGCCGCCGCGGGAGTTCACCGCGGCGCGCAACGCGCGGGCGAAAGAGGCGCGGCAGGCCGGCGACACCGACCTGGCGAAGCGGATCACCGTGCTAGGCAAGCCGACGATGACCGGCTGGCTGACCAATCAGTTGGTTCGGGAGCGGCCGGACGAGATCCGTGCGCTGCTGGAGCTTGGCGCCTCCTTGCGCGAGGCCACGGCGAGCCTTGCCGGCGAGGAGCTGAAGGAGCTGTCCCGCCAGCAGCGGCAGGTCGTGCACGCGTTGGTGCAGCAGGCGCGCGCCCTGGCCGACGCGGCTGGTCACCCGGCATCGGAGGACACCGCACGTGGTCTCGAACAGACGCTGCACGCGGCTCTCGCCGACGAGGGGGCCGCCGAGCAACTCGCCGCCGGCCACCTCACCGGTGTCCTGTCCACCACCGGCTTTCCCGGCGATGCGCCGGCCACTCGCGCCACCGGCACCCACGACGCGGACGAGGACGAGGTCCGCCAGGCATCCGAGGCCGCCGCGGCCGCGTACGAGCAGGCCCAGGCGGCCCTCGACGAGGCCGGCGCCGTGCTCGCGGAGGCCACGCGGCGCGTGGATGATCTCAAGCGGCGGCTCGCGGAGGCCGACGAGGCGCAGCGCACCGCCCAGCGTGAGGAGCGCGAGGCCCGCGCGGCGGCCGACAAGGCCGCGCGGGCCGCCCGGCAGGCGGCCCAGCGCCTCACCAACCTCCAGCGGCGCCGCGCCGGCTGAGCGGTTCAAGCGCAGGCAAGCCGGGTACTGCGTACCGAACGAGCGGAAGGCGGTGGTGTCCTGTGGCGCGGCCGATCTGGACCGGTGTCATCAGCTTCGGACTGGTGTCCGTGCCGGTCGCCCTGTACTCCGCCACCCGCGAGCACGAGGTGTCGTTCCACCAGTTCGAGAAGGGCACCAGCGACCGCATCCGTTACCACCGCGTGAACGAGCGCACCGGCAAAGAGGTCGACTACGACGACATCGTCAAGGGCGCCGACGTCGGCGGCGGGAAGTACGTGATGCTCGACCCGGAGGAGCTCGACGCGATCGCGCCGGGCCGCTCCCGCGCCCTCGACATCCACACCTTTGTGGACCTCGACGAGATCGACCCCGTCCACTACCAGAAGTCCTACTACCTGGCGCCCGGAAGCGACGAGACCGCCAAGACGTACGCGCTGCTGCGCGAGGCCATGGCCACGGCGAACAAGGCGGCGATCGGCACGCTGGTGATGCGCAACAAGCAGTACCTCACCACGATCCGCCCCAAGGACGACCTGCTGGTACTGGAGACCATGTACTTCGCCGACGAGGTGCGCGACCCGCACGAGCAGATCGACAAGCTGCCCGGCAAGGCCAAGCCGAAGCCTCAGGAACTGAAGATGGCCACCCAGCTCATCGAGTCGATGAGCGGCCCGTGGAAGCCGACCGACTACCGCGACACCTATACCGACCAGGTGAAGAAGCTCATCGGCGCGAAGAAGAAGGGCGCAAAGGTCACCCTGGCGGAGGAGGCGCCCGAAGCCACCGAGGTCACCGACCTGATGGAGGTGCTGCGCCGCAGCGTGGAGTCCGCCAAGAAGGGGCGAAAGTCCACTCCTGGCAAGAAGAAGACGACGGCCAAGAAGAAGACGACGGCCAAGAAGGCGGCGTGACTTCTAGCGGGGCGCGAGGCCGTCGAAGTTCGACATCGTCCCGGACCGCCTTGGTGGGGAAGTGGCGGAAGACCGCGGGCGGCGTCGCCAAGCGCTTGAAGCACAGCACCGAAGACCTGCGGGCCGTCCGGAAGGCGCTGGACGAGCGCGTCGACGCGCGCGGCACGACGTGGGGCACCGTGCACCGTGGTCGACGAGAACGTCATCAAGGCGCTCGCCTGGTACGGCGTCGAGGTCTACTGAGGGTCAGTCCGGCTTCGTGGCGACCAGGACGTCGCGGACGATCGCCTGGTCGACGCGGTGCCGCAGGGCGAGGTGCGGATCGGAGTCCAGCACCTGGAGTCCCGCGTCGGCGAGCACCTTCGCGGCATCCTCGCGCCGGGCCACGTACGTGTTCCACGAGATGCCGAGCGCGCCGCCGGGCCGTAGCAGCCTCGCCCACACCGGGGTCGCCGCGGCGAGCAGCGCCAGCGGGTCCCGCGCCAGGCCCTGGGCCGCGGTGCGGGATCCGTGCTGTACGCCGTACGGCGCGTCCGCGACGACCAGGTCGACCGTGCCGGGCCGGAAGAACTCGCCCGACCGGGTGGTGTCGGCGTTGACCACGTCCAGCGCCTGCGTCTCGCCCGCCTTGTAGTCCTCCTTGGACGGTGCCAGCTCGACGCGCAGCCGGCGGCCGACCACGCGGCGCTCGCGGCGGATCGGCCCCGACTCCAGCACCCGGTGCTTGATCCGCTTGCGCTTCAACCAGGTCAGGATGAACGCCTGGTACGCCTCGAAGTCCTTCTGGTCGATGTCGATCCCGGCGGCGTCGAACCCGTACATGAGCGCGTGGTTCAGCGTCGTGCCGCGCCCGCACAGCGGGTCGAGCACCCGGAACCGACGCTCCAGCATCTCCGGCGCCCAGGCCGAGGCCAGCAGGGTGGCATTCAGCAGCAGCTTGGTGAACTGCTCGTTGGTCTTTCCGGCGTACTTCTGGATGGTGATCAGGTCGTCGTCGAACCGGTCCAGGCGCCGCAGCTCCACCGGGCGCAGCAGGTCGCCGACGAACTCGAACAGCGCGTACACCGAGGACAGGTTGCCCAGGAACGCCGCGTCCCGCTCGTCGAGGCCCTCGGCCTCGAAGGTGACGTAGCGCGCGCCGCCGATGACGGCCGTGCCGGTGCCGCTGATCTTCCCGCGGAGTACTGACTGGTTGAACAGTTCGAGCTCGGCTCGGGTGAGGTCGACCGAGGACTCCGCGTACACGCGGTTGACCGAAGGCAGGATCAGCAGGCCGTACTGGTTCATGATCCCGCCAGTCTCCCACGACCGGGTTCGCCGCCACGTCCGGGTGACATCGCAGATGGCGTGAACCGGTTCGTTGAAGCCGACGTTCCCCTGTGCATGACAACTTCCCGTACTCTCCGCGGCCTCATGTGCGCCGGCGTGCTCGCGACCGCCCTGGTGGCCGGAGCGCCGGTCAGCGCGCACGGCCAGGGCACGCCCTCGGCTCCGGTGCCGGCCAACCTCGTGCCGCCGGCCGGCAACGTGCCGCTCGCCGACTTCGCCGCCTCCGGTGTCCAGGTCTACACCTGCACCGCCGGGGCCTGGACGTTCACCGAACCGGCCGCGCTCCTGGCCGGCCGGGCCAAGGGAATCCCCGGGCCGCAGGCCGCGACGCACTTCCGCGGTCCGAGCTGGCAGTCCACCCGCGACGGTTCGCTCGTCGAGGCCAGGTCGGTCGCCTCGTCGCCGGTGTCGGGCTCCATCCCGCAGCTGCTGCTCCAGTCCACCCGCACCCGCGGCGACGGCGTGTTCGGCGCGGTCACCTACATCCAGCGGCTGGCCACCAGCGGCGGCGTCGCACCCACCGGGGCCTGCGTCGACGGCCAGACCAGCGGCGTGCCGTACCGAGCCGTGTACCGCTTCTTCGTCGCCGGCTGACCGGCGCTAACGCGGGAATCCCCGGACCTGGAGGTCGGCGCGGGAGCGGACGTCGTGGTGGGCGTAGAAGTCGTCCTCGTGCCGGGCCCACCGGTCCCAGTGCGGTGCATAGGTGTCGCCGTCGCGGGCCAGGGCCCGCTGGCGGCGCACCTCGTCGGGCGCGTCGACCCAGACCAGGGCGCTTAGGTACGGCGCGACCTCGCGGGCGCCGGCGCCGACGCCCTCGACCACCAGGACGTCCGCGGCGGGCACCGGGTGCCACTCCGCGTACCGGCCGAGGTGCCAGTCGTACCGCTGCCACCGCGCCGTCTCGCCGCGGCGCAGCGGTGCGAGCACCCAGCGCACCAGCGCGTCGACGCCGTCGAGCAGGCCGTCCCAGCCGGCGTAGAGGTCGTCCATCCGGATCACCGGCGCGCCCAGCTCGGCGGCGACGGCGGTGGCGAGCAGGGACTTGCCAGAGCCTGACCGGCCCTCGACGGCAAGCACCTTCACCCGGCCGGCACGGGGTGGCCGGGAGGCGAGCAGGTCGGCGACGGCGCTCATGCCTACGGCAGTGGGCCCGCGGCGTCTGGCCTGGTCATGCCCGCATTGTCGACCACACCCCGACCACGCCGCCAGCCAGGCCCAAGTACGCCGCCAGCACCGAGCCGGCGTACTTGTCCTCGATGAACTTCTTCACCTCGCTCGACGACGGCGTACGCGCGCCAGACCAGTTCGCCACCTGGCTGGCCGCCCACGGGCTGTCATGATGGGAGCGTGTCAAACGATCATCATCGCGAGCTGCGCCCCGTGTATCCGGTCCTTACCAAGCGCCTTTCGCTGCGCCCCTTGACCTCAGGCGATATCGACGCGCTGCTGGCCTACCGGAGCGCCCCCGAAGTCTGCCGCTACGTGCCGTTCGAGCCGATGGACCGTCAGGTCATCGCCGAACGGCTCGCCACCCAGTGGGCCACTACCGCGCTTACCGACGAGGGGCAGGCGCTCACGCTCGGCGTCGAGATCATCGAGACCGGCGAGCTGGTGGGTGACGTCGTGCTGTTCTGGCACAGCCGGGAGCACCGCGGGGGCGAGATCGGATACGTCGTCAACCCGGCTTTTGGCGGTCGCGGCTACGCCACCGAGGCCGCGCACGCGCTGCTGCGGCTCGGCTTCGAGGAACTCGGCCTGCACCGCATCGTCGCCCGCATCGACGAACGCAACGAACCCTCGGCGAGGGCCGCCCGCCGGCTCGGGATGCGGCAGGAGGCCCGCCTCGTGCGCAACGAGCTGTTCAAGGGGGAATGGAGCACCGAACTCGACTTCGCGATGCTCGCCGACGAGTGGCCCGCCCACCGCACTTCTCAAGACTGATAGCTAGGGGCGGCTTCGGGGATAGATGTCAGTCACGTCATGGTTGGCGGCGAGCACCGGCATCAGGTACCCGATCCGCGTCTCGATCTGGCTCAGCGGCCTGCTGACACGTTCACCCCACTCCAACGATTGATTGACCATGTCATTCGCCGGGCGCGGCTGATGAGATCGGCTCCATGAGCCAGCCGTTCACACTGCCCACGTTCTACGTGCCGCACCCGGCACGACTGAATCCCCACCTGGAGCGGGCGCGGACGCACTCCAAGGCCTGGGCCCGGGACATGACGATGATCGAAGGCTCCCAGGTTTGGGACGAGCACGACTTCGACTCGCATGACTACGCCCTGCTGTGCGCCTACACGCATCCCGACTGCGGGGGCGACGAGCTCGACCTGGTGACCGACTGGTACGTGTGGGTGTTCTTCTTCGACGACCACTTCCTCCAGTTCTACAAGCGCACCGGCGACCTGGCCGGCGCCACGGCGTACCTGGACCGGCTGCCCGCCTTCATGCCCGTGGCCGGAGGGTCCACACCGGAGCCGACGAACTCGGTCGAGCGCGGCCTGGCCGACCTGTGGGCCCGGACGGTGCCGGCGATGTCGACCGCGTGGCGGCAGCGGTTCGCGACCAGCACCCAGCATCTGCTGGCGGAGTCGCTCTGGGAGCTGCACAACATCAACGACAAGCGCGTGCCCAACCCGGTGGAGTACGTCGAGATGCGCCGCAAGGTGGGCGGAGCGCCCTGGTCGGCGGATCTCGTCGAGTACGCCGTGGGCGCCGAGGTGCCGGCCGCCGTGGCCGCGACCCGGCCGATGCGGGTGCTGAAAGACACCTTCTCCGACGGCGTACACCTGCGAAACGACATCTTCTCCTACCAGCGCGAGACCGAGTCGGAGGGGGAAATCAACAACGGCGTACTGGTGCTGGAACACTTCCTCGGCTGCGGCCCGCAGGAGGCCGCCAATTCCGTCAATGACCTGCTCACCTCCCGGCTACAGCAGTTCGAGAACACCGTCGTCACCGAGCTGCCACCGTTGTTCGTCGAGCATGGGCTCGATCCGGCGCAGTGCGCGGCCGTGCTGGCCTACGTCAAAGGCCTGCAGGACTGGCAGTCCGGCGGGCACGAGTGGCACCTGCGCTCCAGCCGCTACATGAACAGCGGCGCGCACGGTCCGTCGCTCGGCATCGGGATGCCGGCCAACCGCCTGCGGTTCGCGAGCTTCACCCACGTGCCGCACCAGACCGTCGGCCCGTCGCGGCTACCGGACATGACGATGCCGTACCAGTACACGATCAGCCCGCACCTGGACGCCGCGCGCCGCGCGAACGTCCCGTGGTCGCGCGCGATGGGCTTTCTCGACGCGGTGCCCGGGGTGACCGGCGCAGGCCTCTGGAACGAGGAGACCCTGAAGGGCTTCGACTTCGCGCTCTGTGCCGCAGCCATCAACCCCGGCGGTACGCCCGACGACCTCGACGTGTCGACCGGCTGGCTCACCTGGGGCACGTACGCCGACGACTACTTCCCGGCGGTGTTCGGGCGCACCCGTGACATGGCAGGCGCGAAGCTGTTCACCGAACGGCTGGCGGCATTCCTTCCCGTCGAGGGAACCGCCATGCCGCCACCGGTCAACGCCGTCGAGGTGGGCCTGGCCGACCTGTGGCCGCGCACCATCCGCGCCATGTCCGTCGCCGACCGGCACCAGTTTAGACAGTCCATCATGGACATGACTAGGAGCTGGCTGTGGGAACTGGTCAACCACATCCAGCACCGCATCCCCGACCCGGTCGACTATCTGGAGATGCGCCGCCTGACGTTCGGCTCGGACCTCACGATGAGCCTGTCACGCCTCACTCACGGCCAGGCGCTGCCGCCGGAGGTCTACCAGGCCAGGCCGATGCGCGCGCTGGACAACGCCGCCGCCGACTACTGCTGCCTTGTCAACGACATCTTCTCGTACCAGAAGGAGATCGAGTTCGAAGGCGAGCTGAACAACGGCGTGCTCGTCATCCAGAACTTCCTGGACTGCAACGCTCCGCGCGCCATCGCGATCGCCAACGACCTGATGACCGGCCGGATGCGGCAGTTCCAGTACCTCGTCGCCACCGAACTCCCGCTGCTGTGCGACAGTTTCGCGCTCGACGCACCGGCTCGGGCCGCGCTCGACCGCTACGTCCAGGAGCTGAAGGACTGGATGTCGGGCGTGCTCTTGTGGCACCAGAAGACCCGGCGTTACACGGAGTCGGAGTTGCGGTGGCGGCTCGTCGGCCCACCGGCCCCCACCGGTCCCACGGGGCTGGGCACCTCGGCCGCCCGGCTCCTCGACCTCGTCAGGCGGTGACGCCGGTGCCGTGGCTTGGTTCAGGCGACCGTCCGGATTGCCGGCGTCCCCTCTTCGCCGGCGTTGTCGTAGGCGGCGATGGGTTCGCCGTTGGGGGAGGGTAGCCACAGTGTGATCTGGCGGGCGCGGGTCAGGGCGCCGCGTCCTTCGACGGTGACGGTGACGCTGCGGTGCTTGAGACGGCCGCGGCCCTGGCCGAGGCCGTGCCAGCGTTGGCTGGTGACGCGGAGGGTGACGTCGGCGTTGTCCCAGGGTTGGGTGGTGATCAGGAGAGCGCCGCGTTGCCGGATCCGGGCGGCCAGTCGACGGTGTTCTGGTGCGGTCAGTGGCGAGGGTGGGCGGGCGGCCACGATGTCGAAGCCGTCGACAAGGGCCGCGATGATGGTTGGCCAGTGTGCGCCGGGGTGGGGTATGAGGACGAGGCGTCGTAGGTCGACGCCGTGTTCGGCGGCGGCCAGGCAGCCGAGGTCGGGCATGCCGACGGCGGCTGTCCATTGTCCGTGGGTGGTGGCGGCGGCGATGACGGCGAGCATGAGGGAGCCGGAGCCGAGGATTTCGAGGCTGGAGCCCCGGCGGAACATGCCGCCGGGCAGTAGGTCGGCGAGTGCGGGTGGGGCGGGGTAGCCGCGGTCGGTGCCGGGGCGGGCGGTGACCGTGCTGGCTGGGGTGACGCCGGCGGGTGTGACGCCGGCGGGCAGGTCGGCCAGCCGCGGCCGGGGGGCCGTGGCGGTGTGGTCGCCGGGCGGTGGTGCGTGCTCGGCGGGGCCGGTGGTCATCAGGCTCCTCTGATCGCGGTGGTGCGCGCGCCAGGAGAAGGCTGGCGTACAGGTGTTCGAACTGTAGGCCGCTTTGATTGGTGTCCGCAAGAGCTACACGCCTGTTGACCTGCGCGAATAGGCCAGCGAACCGGACGCTCGGGTCGTGATCATGAGATATGGGACGACGTGTTTCCCGTCCTGATCCGCCGGTCCGCGCGGGGCTATCCGATCTGCGACGGCGGCAGAGAGCAGAACCCTCGCGATCAAGGGCAACCGCACGTGGTTCGATCTCTTTCCGCGTGCGGTTGCCCTTGATCGGGGTCGTTCAAGAAGGCGTGGACGATGGTCGTTACGCGATCGTGCAGGGGAACACTCCCGCCGTGGAGTTGAGGGTGAAGCCGCTGGGCAACGGCGAACCGGCCGTGTTCGTGGCGAAGAAGCCGAAGGGGCGGGTGCCGCCGGGGTCGATGCGCGCGAGGTACGAATGGGGCGTCGCCGTGCCCACAGTGCCATCGCGGGTGATGGTCACGCTGTTGCTGTACAGGATCGTCTGCCCGGCGGGGAACGTGAACGTGAGCGTCCAGCTCTCCACGATGGTGGCCGCGGTCATGTTCTCGATGGTGACATTGACCTGATAGTGCTGGCCGAGGGGCAGCAGCTGGACCCGGCACGTCGGCGCCGGCTCGAGCGCGCGCGTGGTGAAGGTGAGCGGGTCGGAGCGCGCAGACCGGTTGCCGTTGGCGTCGACCGCGACCACGGCGACCGTGTACGTCGTGCCCGGTGCCAGATCGCGCAGGTAGACCGTCGTGATGTTGTTGGTCGCCCAGTCGGTCCACACGCCGTCGACCTGGCGCTGCGCCCAGTACGCGTCGACCCGGTTGTTGTCGGTCGAGAAGCCGAACGTCAGGGTCGCCGAGACCGTGCTGACCGGGAACGCGCGCGGCACGCCGGGCTCGGTCGGCGGTACGGAGTCGGGCAGCGGCCGGGTGCGCACCCACAGATGTGGCGTGGCGCTGCTGGCGGTGTGGTCGGAGCCGGCGGTGGGGTTGGCGATGACGCGGTACGTGTATACCGAGTCGGGGTTGAGGTTCGTGTGCGTGTACGTGGTTTCCGACGTGGTGGCGAGCACGCGCCAGGGTCTACCGACGACGTCGATGGTCTGGATGGTGTAGTCGGCCACAGGGCCGGACGAGGGTGTCCAGGAGAACGACGCGCTCGTGGTGGTGACGTTCGTCGCGACGGGTGTGCCGGGCGTGGGCAGTGGCGTTGCGGCGTGCGCGGGGTGCGCTGTGACGAGTGTTGCCAGCACGCCGGTTCCGAGGATGGCTAGTCTTCGAACGATTCTCATCGATGACTCCGCGCGGGCTTGGAGAGGATGGGAGCACATGATCGCACCGCCCATTCGTTCACCGCCGTCGATACTGGACATGGCTGGACACGCCAGCGTTCAGTCTTTGCTGAGTTCAGTGTCTGCTGTACTGCCACTGGCGTGGTGACAGTTGCCTCTCACTCCTCGGTGCTGGCCCGGCTCGGGCACGCCCTGTCCGATCCGACCCGCTGCCGCCTGCTGCTGGCGCTGCGCGACGGCCCGCGTACCCCGCCGACCTGGCCGACCAGCTCCGTGTCTCGCGGACCAACCTGCCCAACCATCTGGCCTGCCTGCGCGGCTGCGGCCTCGTGGTGGCGGTGCCGGAAGGGCGGCGCTCCCGGTACGAGCTGGCCGACCGGCGCTTGGCTCACGCGCTCGGTGACCTGGTCGACCTGGCGCTCGCCATCGATCCGGACGCCTCCTGCCCGGTTGACGCGGACGGAGACTGCCCATGACGACGTACGCGGTGGAGCGGCAGGCCGCGCCGTCACCGCCGGAGGCCGGCCCGGCCCTGTCCGTCGATCAGGGAGATCTCCATCGATCAAGGGCAAACGCACGCGGATCGGAGATCAAAGCACGTGTGTTTGCCCTTGATCGGCGGGGAGGGCATGGGCGTGCGGCGTGCGGGACCAGCGGAGGATGGGGCGGGTCAGGCGAAGTCGAAGATCAAGGGGAAGGCCAGGACCACTGTCCAGGCCCAGATGGCGTACACGAGCAGGTAACGGGTCTGCCAGTGTTCCAGGCGGGCGAAGGGCGCGCGGCCTCGCACGAAGCCGAGGAACAGCCACGCCGACCACGCCAGGTTGGTGAGCAGGATGAGGTTCTCGCCCAACGCGGCCGTCTTGTTGGGACTGAAGCCCCACTCGGAGATCCGGCCGGTGATCGCCAGCAGCACCAGCGCGTCGATGATCAGGGCGCTGACGACGAGCGCGAACTGCACGTGGTCGAAGAGGCCCGGCCGGGCCGTGAGGTCGCGGGCGGAGATCGCGTACAGCAGCAGGCCCAGCACGACGACCAGCAGCAGGTCGAAGATGATGAGCACGTCGCGCTCGACGTCGATGCCGTTGGCGGTCCAGACGATGGCGACCAGGAAGGCCAGCAGCGTCGCCGCGAACAGTGGGGTGAAGACGCGGGTGAGCACCGGCGCCATGTTTTCGATGACGCTCTGTTTGGCCTCGACCAACCATGCCGCCACGACGACGGCGGCCATGGCGCCACACGGTAGCAGCCAGGCTCCGATGAACTCCTCGGCGTCGAGGCCGATGGCCTGGAAGGTGCCCGCCGTGAAGGCCGTGAGCACGCCACCACCCAGTCCAATGAGGACGAAGTAGATCAGCCACTCACCGGTGAACCGGACGAAGTCCATCCGCCGCCGGTCGTTACGCCAGTCGCCGCCCACGTAGGCGACGCCGACGACCAGCCACAGCGCCAGCGGCAGGTGGATCGCCGTGAGCACGATGGACTGCGAATCCTCGTCCAGCGGGTACGCGTTCGCGGCGACCACGCCGATGGCGAACAGCAGCGCGAGTACGCCGATGACACGCGGACCGACCCGGCGCTGCCACGCGAAGTACGCGGCCAGCGCTGGCAGCGCGAACAGGCTGGCGTTTCGCGCGTAGAACGCGTCGCCGTCGCCGGACATGTCGAGCCCGAACAGGGCCGGCACCTTGATCGCGAGCGCGGCGGCGGCCGCGCAGAGCACCATGGCGATCAGCTCGCGGCGGGAGCGGGCGGCGGTGGGCGCGTCCGGTTCACCGGGCAGCACGAGCTGCTTCCACAGCCGTTCGGAATGCTCGCGAGCGAACTCCCGCGACAGCTGGTCGAGGCTGCCCATGCGCTTGACGGCGATGAGGAACGCCTCGTCGGAGTGCAGGCCCGCCTCGGTCAGCTCGGCGATCCGGCTGCGGAGGTGGTCTTCCAGTTCGTCGACGTCGGTGTGGTGCAGGGGGCGGCGGCGGTGCGTGTAGGCCCGCCACTCGGCGATCTGGCCTTCCAGGTCGTTGTCGCTGTCCACGCTCATCGCCCCGCCTCCCACGCCGGGATCGGCTTGACGGACGGGGTGGCGTTCCAGACGCCCCGCAGCGCGTCTACGACCGTGGCCCACTGGCGGCGCTGCTCGGCGAGCTCGGCCCGGCCCTGGTCGGTGATGCGGTAGTACTTGCGGCGGCGTTCCCCGGGCGGTGTCTGCCAGGCCGACTCGACGTGGCCCAGCCGCTCCAGGCGGTGCAGCAACGGGTAGAGCAGGCCGTCGGTCCACTCCAGCTGACCGCCCGACACCTCGTTGATCTGCTTGAGGATCGCGTATCCGTAGCTTTCGCCCTCGGCGAGTATCCCCAGCACCAGCGGCGTCGCGGACGCCGCGACGAGGTCTTTGGTGATGTACATCCAACCACCCAACCCTAGAACTGCAATGCATAGTAGTTCTAGGTATCACGGCCACGCAATGTCGGAGGGCGGCACTAGGCTTCTGGCAGGTCGGGCAGGGAAAGACACGGGGAGGTCGGCATGGCCGGCGGTATTGCTGATCTTGAGGGTGCGGCGGGGCCGGTCGTCGACGCGGCGCGCGCGGTGCCCTTCGAGTCCGTGACGGCGTACCAGGAGGCCATCGCCGAGATCAGGGCGGCAGCCACCACGTACTACAGCGGCTCTCAGCTGCTCATGGACGACGCGACCTACGATGCCCTGATCGCTCGGGTCGCGGCGACGGAGGCGGCGCATCCGGAGTGGAAGGCGGAAGACACGCCGACCGAGGTGGTCGCCGCCGGCGCCGGGGTGGTCGGCGACGTGGAGCACAGCTCGCCGATGCTCAGCCTCGACAACGTGTTCGACGAGGAGACGCTGCGACGGTGGGGCGCCCGGTTGGAGCGGCTGCTGGGCCGCCCGGCTGGCGGATACACGGTGGAGCCGAAGATCGACGGCCTGGCAATCGCGGCGCGTTACGTCGACGGCGCGCTGACGCTGGTCGCCACGCGCGGCGACGGCCGCGCGGGGGAGGACGTCACCGGTCAGGCCCGCCGGGCCGTCGGCCTGCCGGCCCGGCTGACCGAGCCGGTCACGGTGGAGATCCGCGGCGAGGTCTTCATGACCGACGCGGACTTCGCCGAGGCCAACCAGCTGCGCACCGGGCACGGTGAGCCGGCGTTCGCGCACCCGCGCAGCGCCGCGGCCGGCACCCTGCGAGCCGTCGACCGCGCCTACGACGCGCCGCTGTCCTTCCTCGCGTACGCGGTGCACAGCCAGGATGGTGGCGACAGTGAGCCGGTGCCGCATTCGGCGGCGATGGCGCGCGTCGGCCAGCTCGGCGTGGCGACCACCGCGACGTCCGCGGCGGGAATGCCGCTGTGCGCGAGCCTCGACGAGGTCATAGAGGCGGTAGCGACGCTGCAGGCGCGCCGCGGCGAGCTCGGATTCGGCGTCGACGGCGCGGTCATCAAGGCCGACCAGCCCGCCGATCGGGAGCAGGCCGGATTCTCCAGCCGCGCGCCTCGGTGGGGCATCGCGTACAAGTTTCCCGCCGACACCCGCACGACCCGGCTGCTCGGCATCGAGGTCCAGGTAGGGCGTACCGGAGTGATCACGCCGGTGGCCGTTCTGGAGCCCGTCGTGGTCAGCGGCGTCACCGTCACGTCCGCCACCCTGCACAACTTCGACGACCTGGAGCGCCGCAACGTGCGCGTCGGCGACACCGTGTTCGTGCGCCGGGCCGGCGACGTCATCCCCGAGATCACCGGCGCCAAGCTCGACGACCGCCCGGCCGACTCGGTGCCGTTCGAGCCGCCGGCGGCCTGCCCGCGCTGCGGCGGCGAGATCGACCGGTCCCAGAAGCGGTGGCGGTGCACGCGGGGCCGGGCCTGCGGCGCCCACGAGTCGCTGGCGTACTACACCGCACGCGACTCCATGGACATCGAGGGCCTCGGCGACAAGATCATTAACATGCTGGTGGCCGCCGGTCTCGTCACCGACCCCGCCGACCTGTACGACCTGGAGGTGGCCACCCTCGTCGGGCTCGACCGTATGGGCGAGGTCTCCGCGGGCAAGCTCGTCGGCAACATCCAGGCCTCCAAGGGCCGGCCGCTGTCGCGCGTGTTGACCGGCCTCGGCGTACGCATGACCGGCCGCTCCATCTCGCGCCGCCTGGCCCGGCACTTCGGCACCATGCAGGCCCTGACCGGCGCCACCGTCGAAGACCTCCAGCGGGTCGACGGCATCGGCCCGGAACGCGCGGTGACGATCGCCGCCGAGCTGGCCGAACTCGCCCCGGTGATCGCCAAGCTCGCCGAGCGCGGCGTCAACATGACCGAGCCCGGCAGCCCCGCCCTCGACGCTCCCACCGTGCCCGCCGAGATGCTGCCCTTGCGCAAGCCCGACGGCACGCCGATGACCGTGGTGGTCACCGGTTCGGTGCCGGGCCTGACCCGCAACGAGGGCAACGAGGCAGTCGAGACCCTGGGCGGCAAGTCCTCCGGATCGGTGTCCAAACGCACCGACCTGGTCGTCGTCGGCGAGGGCGCCGGCAGCAAGGCCGACAAGGCCGAGCAGCTCGGCGTCCGCATCCTGGCGGCCGACCAGTTCGCCGCACTCCTACGGGCACACACCACCGGCGACACCGACACCGCCCGCTCCATCCTGGACACCCCGTCCTAGCCGAACGTCCGCGCCCGTGCTCTCCGCGCGCCCGTGCTCTCCGCGCGCCCGTGCTCTCCGTCGATCAAGGGCAAACGCACGTGGTTCGATCTCTTTTCTGCGTGCGTTTGCCCTTGATCCATGCGAATGCCCTTGATCGGCGCGGCGCCCGCCGCATGCCCACGCGATGCCCGCCTTTGGAATAGACCGACTTTGGTCGTATCGGCAATGGCTCTTGGGCCGTAGCGCCCGGCCGCTGCCGTCCGCAGACTCGGACCAACGCGTGTTGGGGGAGCGGATGGCGAGTATGGACACCGGCGGCCGGCGGCTCCACCTGGTCTGGCGGATCGCGATCGTGTTCGGAGCCGCGACGCTGATCTGGCTGTTCATCCACTGGATGGGCGACGCGCTGTTCGGGTCGGGCTACGACCGTGGCAGGCACGTCGCGTCGGCGGTGGCGGCCACCGCGCTCGCCGTCCCCATGGTCGTTCTGGCCTACCGGCACCTTGACCGGCTCCCGTGGAGCGGGCTGCGGCGCGCCTCACCGGGTACCGTCGGGCGCCTGCTCCTGCTGGGTATGGCCGGCTATCTGATCCCGGCCGGCCTCGCCGTCGCGGCCATCACCGCGACCGGCGGGTTGACGATCGGCCTGCGTGGCTCGCTGGCCGAGGCGGTGCTGTCCGTGCTGGCCCTCGTGGTCCTCGTCTTCCTGTACGAGGCGCTGCCCGAGGAGCTCGTCTTTCGCGGGTACCTCTTCCGCAACCTCGCCACGGCGCTGCCACGCTGGGCGGCCGTACTGGCCCAGGCGGCGCTGTTCACACTCTTCGGCGTCGTGGTCGGTGCCGCCGGCAGCGTCGACCGGATCGTGCTCTTCTTCGCCTTCGCCTACGTGCAAGGGGTCATCAGGGCGGTCACGGACACCCTCTGGGTGCCCGTCGGTTTCCATCTCGCGTTCCAGACGGCGGAGCAGATCGTCGGCCCGTTCTGGGACCGGTTCGCCGTCAGTGACCTCGATCTTCTCCAGCAGATCGCGCTCGGGTTGATCCCGCTGGCGCTCGGCGTCTTTACGGTCCAGGCGCTGTGGGGAAGGACGGGGGACCCCAGCCACCCAGGCGGTGCACGCCCGGCTTGGTGGCGTAGGCGTCGTGGAGGTCGTCCCAGGCGTGGTTGAGCGCGTCCGGGCCGCGGATCGCCCCATCGACGCCACGGGCGACGATGCTCGCCGATCAAGGAGATCTGCGCCGATCAAGGGCAAACGCACGCGGAAAAGAGATCGAACCACGTGCGTTTGCCCTTGATCGGCGGAAGACGGGGTGATCGGCGGAGGAGGGGGTGATCGGCGGAAGGCGGGGTGATCGGCGGAGGAGGGGGTGATCGGCGGAAGGCGGGGTGATCGGCGGAGGTGGGGGTGATCGGCGGAGGTGGGGGTGATCGGCGGAAGAGGGGGTGATCGGCGGAAGAAGGGTGTAAGCACGGGGTATGGCCTGGGTCCCGCCGGGCCGGGACGCGCCGGTCCGGACCGAAGTGCTGCACGAGAGTGGGCGCACGCGCGTGACCCGGCTGTTCCTCCCGGGGCGCACCGCGATCCGCAAGGAGCCGCTGGGCCCGGACGCGGACCGCAGGCTGCGGCACGAGCTGGCGATGCTGGAGCGGCTGGGCGGAGTACCCGGGGTGGCGCAGCTGCTGGACGCGCCGCGGTACCCGGGGTCGCTGGTACTGGCGGACGGCGGCGTGAGCCTCGCCGACCTGCCGAAACCGCTGATCGTCGACGAACTGGTCACGCTCGCGCTGGAGCTGGCCCGCGTCGTGGCGGGGACGCACCGCCGGGGCGTGATGCACCAGGACATCTCGCCGGCGAACATCGTGGTCTCCGACGCGGGCGCCCCGTGCCTGGTGGACTTCGCGCTGGCGTCGTCGCTGGCGGAGATCCGGCCGGCGTTCACGCACCACACCGAGATCGTCGGGACGCTGGCGTACCTGGCGCCGGAGCAGACCGGGCGCACCGGCCGATCGGTGGACGAGCGCGCCGACCTGTACGCCTTGGGGGCCACGCTGTACGAGCTGGCGACGGGGGAGCCGCCGTTCGGTACCGGTGATCCGCTGCGCCTCACGCACGATCATCTGGCGCGGGTGCCGCGGCCGCCCGCCGAGGTGAACCCGGCCGTCCCCAGGCCGCTGGCGGCGATCATCATGCACCTGCTGGAGAAGGAACCGGACAACCGGTACCAGACCGCCGACGGCGTGGCCCACGACCTCGAGCGGTTGAAGGACGCCGGCGCCCGGGTGCACGTCGGTGAGCACGACTTTCCGCTGCGGCTGCTGCCGCCGTCGCGCCTCGTGGGCCGCGAGGACGAGGTGGCGGCGCTGGAGACGGCGTTCGCGGAGACCCTCGCCGGACGGTGCCGCGGGGTACTGGTCGGCGGCCCGCCCGGCGTCGGCAAGACAGCGCTGGTCGAGCAGCTGCGTCCGGCGGTGACCGGTGGTGATGGCTGGTACGTGGCCGGCAAGTACGACCAGTACCGGCGGGCGTTGGAGTTCGACGCCGTCCACCAGGCGTTCCGCGCCCTGGGCCGGCTGCTGCTGGCCGAGCCGGAGGAAGACCTGGCCGAGGTGCGCGAGCGGATCCTGACGGCGATCGGCGCGAACGCGGGCCTGGTGGCGGCGACCTCGCCGGAGTTCGCGGCGCTGCTGGCGGTGCCGCCCGACCCGGGGGATCCGCTGACGGCGCAGGCGCGGGCGCAGCGCACCGGCGTACAGATGCTCCGAGCGATCGCCTCGCGCAAGCGGCCCGTGGTGCTCTTCCTCGACGACTTGCAATGGGCGGGGCGCACCCCTCTCGGCTTCGTCGACCTCGTGCTGGGTGAGGATCCGGTCGATGGCCTGCTGCTGGTCGGCACGTACCGCGACGACGACCTGGACGAGGCGCACCCGCTGGCCGCGCCGCTGGCGCGCTGGCGCGGCCAGGCCGCGGTGCGCCACCTGCGGCTCGACAACCTGCCCGAGCGCGGCCTGCGAACCATGGTCGCGGAGATGCTGCACGCGGCCCCGGACTCGACGAAGGCCCTCGTCGAGGTGATCGAGGCATACACGTCCGGCAACCCGTACGAGAGTGCCGAGTTGCTCAACACGCTGCGCCGCGACGGCGTGCTGACCGCGACGGCCAGCGGCTGGCGGTGGGAGCCGTCGGCGGTACGGGCTCACCTGGGACGCTCGGAGGTCGCCGGGCTGCTGACGGCGCCGTTCGAGGCGCTGCCCGCGCGGACGCGGGTAATGGTCGAGGCGATGGCGTGCCTCGGCGGGCGCGCCGAGGTCACCGTGCTGCAGGTCGCGACCCGCGAGCCGGCGGCGGAGGTGGAGCGGATCCTCGCCGCGGCGCTCGACGAGGGCCTGCTGGTGGTCGAGCCGGGCGCGCACGAGGCGATGCGGTTCCGACACGACCGGATCCGCGAGGTGATCCTCGACGAGATGGACCAGCCGCGGCGGCGCACCCTGCAACTGTCCATGGCGCGGCGGCTCGCGGCGGTGCCGGAGCTGTTCGCCGTCGCGGCGGAGCAGTACCTGCCGGTGGTCGACGCGGTCGACGACCCCGGCGAGCGGCGCGAGGTCGTCGGGCTGCTGCGGCGCGCTGCCGGCCAGGCCGCCATGGTCGGAGACCACCCGCTGGTGTACACGCTGCTGACGGCCGCGCTGCGGCTCGCCGACCCGGACGACACCGCCACGCTTATCAAGCTGCGCACCGGCCGCCACGCCGCGCTGTTCGGCGTGGCGCGCCTGGATGACGCGGACGAGGAGTATCGGGAGATCGTCGCGCTGCGACCCACCACGATGGAGCGCGCGACCGCGACGGGGGTGCAGGTGCGCGGCCTGACCTTCCGCAACCGGTACGCGGAGGCGCTAAGCCTCGGCCTGGCGGCGCTGCGCGAGCTCGGCATCACGGTACCGGCGGCGGACCGGCTGTTCGCGGAGCTGGACCATCAGTTCGAGCATCTCTACCGGTGGTTGGACCGCGTCGACGACGCGGACGACCTGGCCCGGCCGGAGCTCACCGACCCGGCGCTGCTCGCCGCGACCCGCCTTATCGACGCGGTCCTGCCGGCGGCGTTCCTGTTTCCCGACCCGGCCACGCACGCGTGGCTGAGCCTGGAGGCGGTGCGGATCTGGCTCGAACACGGCCCCGGCCCCACCCTCATCGGCCCGGTTGGGATCGCCGCCTTCGGTGTCGTGGCGATGCGGGCGGACTACGCCGCCGGCTACCGGGCGCTGCGGCGGGTCCTGGCGCTGGGCGAGGCCCGTGGCTACGAGCCTGACACGTCGCAGATCCGCTTCCTGTTCGCCACCCTGTGCTGGTGCTTCGAGCCGGTCGAGAATTGTGTCGCGGGGGCTCGGCGGGCCCGCGAGGGGCTGATCGGCAGCGGCAACCTGGTGTACGCCATCTACACCTACCACACCACCGTGCGCGGCATGCTGGACTGCGCGCCGACGCTCGACAGCGTGGCGGCCGAGGTGGAGGCGGGGCTGGCCCTGGTGCGGCGCGGCGGCGACGAGCAGACCGGCGCGACGCTCGACATCTACCGGTGGCTGGTCGGCGTGCTGCGCGGCGAGAGCTCCGCGGCGGCGGCGCCCATCGACCGGTACGCGGACAACCCGCTCGCGATCCTCCACGGGCACATCAGCCACGCGGTTGCTGCCGCCATCTTCGGCGATCCGGTCGCCCTGTCGCAGCACACCGCCGCGGCGATGCCGGTGCTGCCGGCCGACCTGGGCAGCTACCCGACCGCCACCGCCTACCTGGTGCGCGGGCTGGCCCTCGGCGGGCAGGTCCGCGCCAGCCGGGGCGCCGAGCGTGAGGCCCTACTGTCCGAACTGGACGGTGTGACCGGATGGCTGGCCACCCGCGCGGCGGACGCGCCGGAGAACCTGTTGCATCTGCTCCGGCTCGTCGAGGCCGAGCGGGCCTGGGCGGTGGGCGACTTCCGCGCCGCTGTGCTCACCTTCGACGCCGCGCGGCGCGAGGTCGAGGACCGCCAGCGTCCGTGGCACCGGGCGCTGATCGCGGAGCGCGCGGCCCGCTTCCACCTCGCGCACGGCGTCGAGCACACCGGCTACGAGCTTCTGGCGCAGGCACGCGAGGAGTACCTGGCGTGGGGCGCGACGGCGAAGGTCGACCAGCTGGACTGGGCCTACCCGACCCTGCGGCCGCGCGATCGCCGCGCTGCTGTCACGACCGGGGCGATCGACCTGCTCGGTGTCCTGTCCGCGTCGCAGGAGCTGAGCTCGCAGACCAGCGTCGAAGGGCTGCACTCGTACGTCGTCGAGGTGCTCAGCGCGATGACCGGCGCCACGGGCGTGCACCTGGTGCTGTGGAACGACGAGGCGCAGGAGTGGCTGCTGCCCCCGGCCGGGCGTGAGCACACCCTCCCCTTGTCGGTGGTGCGCTACGCCCAGCGGCTGCGCGAGCCGCTGGTCACGCGCGACGCCACCCGCGACGACCGCTTCGCCCGCGACCCGTACTTCGCCGATGTCGCCTGCTGCTCGCTGCTGGCCGTGCCCATCGTCAACCGGGGCGCGCTGCGGGCGGTGCTGCTGCTGGAGAACCGCCTCATCCGAGGGGCGTTCTCCGCCGAGAGGCTCGACGGGGTCAGGCTCATCGCCGGCCAGCTGGCCGTCTCCCTCGAAAACGCCATGGTGTACGCGTCGCTGGAGCGCAAGGTCGCCGAGCGCACCGAGGAGTTGGCGATCGCCAACGAGCTGCTCAGCATCGCCAACACGCGCCTGGAGCAGCTGAGCGTCACCGACCCGCTGACCGGGGTCGCCAACCGGCGCCGGCTGGAGGAGGTCCTGGACGCCGAGTGGCAGCGCGCCGAGGCCACGGCGGCGCCCATCAGCTTCGCCATGATCGACATTGATCACTTCAAGCTGTACAACGACCACTTTGGACACGCGGCGGGCGACCGCTGCCTGCAGCGGGTGGCGGCCCGCGTGCGCCAGCACGTCCGCGACACCGACCTGGTCGCCAGGTACGGCGGCGAGGAGTTCGCGGTCGTGATGCCCGGGATGGGTCTGGAGGCCGCCGTGGCGGCCGCCGAGCGCCTGCGGGTGGCGGTCATGACGCTCCCGGCGCGAGATGTGACCGTGAGCATTGGTGTCGCCGCTGCCATCCCGGCCAGTGACGGCGCGTGGCACCAGCTCGTCGAGGATGCCGACGCCGAGCTGTACCGGGCAAAGCGCGGCGGCCGCAACCAGGTGCACGCGGCCCTGCCCCGCACGACGTAACCCGTGACCTGCAACAAACCTGCAAACGCCAGCTCTTGAGATACGGAAAGCGCTTTCCGTACGCTGGCGTTTGTCAATGTTTCGATATTGTGTCCGGGAGAAGAATGATGCGGTTCAAAGTTCTCGTCGCCGGCGGCGCGACCGCCGTCGTCGCCGGCGCGGTGGGCGTATGGGCCGCTGGCTCGGCGTTCGCCGCGACCCAACGCTACGAGGCGGAGACCTCCCCAGCGGTCTGTACCGGCACGATCGACAGCGACCACTCTGGGTACTCCGGTTCCGGCTTCTGCAACGGCACCAACTCCACCAGCGGGTTCGTCCAGTTCACGGTGAACGCGCCGGCGGCCGGTGCGGCGACGCTCGCCGTGCGGTTCGGCAATGGCACGACGAGCAGCCGTCCGGCCAACCTGCTCGTCAACGGCGCGACCGTGCAGTCGGTGTCGTTCGAAGGCACGGGGGCGTGGAACGCGTGGGCCACCAAGACGCTGACTGTCACGCTGAACGCGGGCAGCAACACGATCCGGTTCAACCCGACCGGCTCGGCGGGCCTGGCGAACATCGACTACCTCGATGCCACGACGGACGGCACGCCGCCGACAACCCCGCCGCCGACAACGCCTCCGACAACGCCTCCGCCAGCGGGCGACACGCTGTTCGTGGCGCCGAACGGTAGCGACAGCGCGGCGGGCACGCAGGCGAACCCGACGACGCTCACCTCGGCGATCACCCGTATCGGCGCCGGCGGGACCATCTACCTGCGCGGCGGGACCTACAACCTCTCCCAGACCGTCACCATCGCGCAGGGTAACAACGGCACCGCCAGCGCACGCAAGAAGCTGTTCGCCTACCAGGGTGAGCGGCCGGTGCTGAACTTCTCGGCCCAGAGCGAGGACCCGGCCAACCGCGGGCTCGCCGTAGGCGGGAACTACTGGCACATCAGCGGCATCGTCGTCGAGCGGGCCGGTGACAACGGGATCCTCCTCGCCGGCAACAACAACATCATCGAACGCACCATCACGCGCCACAACCGCGACTCGGGGCTGCAGCTGTCCCGGCTGATAGCTGGCGCTCCCCGCGACCAGTGGCCGTCGAACAACCTCATCCAGAGCGTGGAATCGCACGACAACGTCGACTCCGACGGCGAAGACGCCGACGGCTTCGCCCCCAAACTCACCGTCGGCCCCGGGAACGTGTTCCGCTACACCGTGGCCCACAACAACATCGACGACGGCTACGACCTGTACACCAAGGACGACACCGGAGCCATCGGCGCGGTCACCATCGAGGATTCCCTGGCCTACGACAACGGCACCCTCAGCAACGGTGGCCAAGCCGGCAACGGTGACCGCAACGGCTACAAGCTCGGCGGCGAGGACATCGCGGTCAACCACGTCGTCCGGCGCAGCATCGCGTTCGAGAACGGCAAGCACGGGTTCGGCTACAACCGCAACCCCGGCTCGATGACCATCTCGAACAACCTCAGCATCGGTAACGAAGAACGCAACTTCAACTTCGACGCCGGTAGCTCGGTCTTCCGGAACAACACCTCCTGCAACAGCGGAGCAAACGACCGGATCATCGGCAACTCCGACAGCTCCAACCAGTTCTGGTCCGGCACCAACGGATCCCGCTGCGCCAACTTCAGCGGCTCCCTGGGCTGGTCCTTCGCCTCCGACGGCCGCCTGGTCGTCACCCTCGGCGGCAGGACCGTGACGCTCTAGCGTCCGCGGGTCGGGCCGGTACGCCGCACGTGCCGGCCCGACTGCTCACAGCCACGGCGGCAACGGATCGGCGGGGTCGCCGTCGGCGGTGGTCACGCCCGTGTAGGGGCGGCCGGCGAGGTAGGCGGTGACCTCCGCCGGGTCGCCGTGCACCGAGGGCACGCCGGCCCTGCCGCGCTTGGCGAGGATGTCCTCGCGGAGCGCGTCGAGGAACTCCCCGGGCAGGTCGGCGAACTCGATTCCGGCACCGAGGTCCACGGCGTGCACCATGACCTCCCGGCCGCGCATCCAGGGCGTCTCACTCGCCGGCACGGTCCGGCCCTGGGCGGTGACCACCGGCGCTTGCCACTGCTCGGCGGTCAGGCCGGCCATGGCGTCGGCCAGGACCCGCGCCGACTCCTCGAACCACGCGGTAAGGCGGGCGCCGGGCAGCGCCGCACCGGTCTGGATACCCACGGCGCGGGCCTCCGGCGATGCGTACATGGGGGTCGGCTCACCGGTACGTGCCCACCGCACGAGGTTTGCGATGGCTTCGGCGTTGCCGGCCAGGTGCGCCACGACGTGCTTGCGGGTCCAGCCGGGCAGCCGCGACGGCTTGCCGTACGCCGCCTCGTCGAGGCCGCCGATCGCCTTCCGGCACAGCGCGGTGCCTTCGGCGACCCACGCCAGCGCCGTCCGCAGGTCCCTCATCGCGCCTCCTCGACTTGGCTGCGGTACAGGTTGAGCTTGGCGAAGATCGGCGCGTCGGAGAACTGGAACAGGTCGAGCGCCCCCGAGTCGGAGTCGGACGCGGACGCCTCGGACGTGATCGACAGCGGCGTCCAGGACGGCACCACGAACAGGTCGCCGCGCTGGACCGACCACGAGGAGTCGCCCACGCTCACCCGGCCCGAACCGTCGAACACCTGGTACACCGACGACCCGGTCTCGCGGCGGGGAGCGGTCCGCGTGCCGCTACGGACGCGGTGGAACTGCGCGCGGATGGTCGGCAGCACGTCCTGGGCGGTGGTGGGGTTGGTGTACCGCACCAGCGCGTGGCCGGGCTCGACGGTGCCCGGGTACCCCTCGCGTTCCAGCTCCAGCTGGTCGGTCAGGGCCGCGTCGGTGTCCTCCCAGCGGTACCGCAGCAGCGGGCTGCCCTCACTGGGCTGGAGCCTCGAGACCGGTGCCAGGCCCGGGTGCCCCCAGAGCCGCTCGGCCCGGGAACGGTCGGGCGTCGCGTGCTCCCGCTCCGACAGCTCGTCGCGCCCGAAGTCGAAGAACTGCCCCTCGACGCCGTACTGGAACGGGATGTCGAGGCCGTCGATCCAGGCCATCGGCTCATTGGCCGAGTTGTGGTGCGCGTGCCAGTTCATGCCCGCCTGCGGCAGGAAGTCGCCGCGCCGCATGGGCACCGGGTCGCGCCCGACGACCGTCCACACGCCCTCGCCCTCGACGACGAACCGGAAGGCGTTCTGGGTGTGCCGGTGCTCGGGCGCGTCCTCGCCGGGCATCAGGTACTGGATGGCGGCCCACAGCGTCGGCGTGGCGTAGGGCCTGCCGCCGAGGCTCGGGTTGGCCAGCGCGATGGCCCGCCGCTCACCGCCGCGCCCGACCGGCACGAGGTCGCCCGAGCGGGCGGCCAGGTCGACCAGGGTCTTCCACTCCCACCGGTACGGCTGCGCCTTGGAACGGGGGTGCGGCGGCATCAGGTCGCCGATCCGGGTCCACAGCGGCACCAGCAGCGCCTTCTCGAAGCCGCGATAGAGATCTTCGAGCTCCGGGGTGACCGGCGGCTGATCCGGCCGGTCCTCGGCCTTGAGCGAGACGGGGGAGTCCATACGAGCACCGTGCGCCGCGGGGCCGCTCAGGAACAGTAGATTCTGTTCAGCGGAACAGCGACGCGAGAGGTCATCGTGGCCAAGCCGATGAAGGAGCCGCCGGCGTACGGCGTGACCAGCGTCGACCACGCGCTGCAACTGGCGGTGATCCTGCAGGTCGAGGGTCCTCTCACGGTGTCCGAGGCCGCGATCCGGCTCGGCGTCGCCCGTTCCACCGCCCACCGCCTGCTCTCCACGCTCGTGTACCGCGACTTCGCCGTCCAGAGCGAAGACCGCACCTACCGCGTCGGCCCCGTGTTGGAGATCGCCGCCCAGACGCAGTCGAACGTCGCCGCCATCCGGGCGGCCGCCCTCGGCCCGCTGCGCATCCTCGTCGAGGCGCTCGACGAGACGGCCAACGTCAGCATCCGCACCGGCCGGACCATACGGTTCATCGCCGCGGTCGAGTGCTCGCAGGCGCTGCGGGTCGGCAGCCGGGAGGGTATGGTCCTGCCGGCGCACCTGACGACCGGTGGCCTCGTCATGCTGGCGGCCCTGACCGACGACGAACTGTCCGCGCTCTACGCGGCCACGCCGGCCACCGGCTCCGGCGAACGCCCGGACCTGGCGCGGCTGCGCACCGAGCTTCGCGCCATCCGGCGCAGCGGCGTCGCCCTCAACCTGGAGCGTTCCGAGCGCGGCGTCGTCGCCGTCGGCCGGGGCGTGACGAACGCCAGCGGCGACACCGTCGCCGCCGTGTCGGTCTCCATGCCGAGCGTCCGCCATTCACCCCGCCGAATGAAGGAGGTGGTGGCCGCCCTGACGGCGGCAGCCAACTCCATCTCCGCGGGCCTCTAGGCCCGGCCCGGCTGACCCCGGACCAGGTCGACGACGCGATGCGCGCTGGCAACCGCACAGCAGGTAACGGTTGCGTCGTGTGACGAAGCTCCGCATCTGAAACAGGGGCGCGGCCGCACCCCGTGAACGCGGCATGAGGATCGCGTTGACGGTGGCTCTACTTCTCCTGGCGGGGTGCGGCACCACACCGCCCAGGCCACCCGCGGTGGCCACGCCCGCGCCGCCACCGAGCCCGGCCGCTCGCTCTTCGACGACCGCGGCAATCGAAAAGACGATCGAAAAGCCCATCGAGTACCCCGAACGCGGCGCCGGCACCTGGCTGGTGGCCGCCGGACAGAGCCGCGTCGCCGGCCGGGCCGGGAGGCTCATGCGCTATCGCGTCGCCGTCGAGCGGGGCATCCGCAACGTCGACCCGGCCGCGTTCGCCAGCGCCGTGGATCGGACACTTGCCGATCCACGCAGCTGGACCGGTGACGGGCAGTGGCGGCTGCGCCGGGTTGGCCCCGGCTCCGCGTACGACTTCACCGTGTACCTGGCCACCCCCGCCACCCGCGACAAGCTCTGCGCCACCGGGTACGACCGGTACACGTCGTGCCGCAACGGCGCGAGCGTGGTGATCAACGTGGCCCGCTGGGTGCACGGCGTGCCGCACTACGGCGCGGAGCTGGAGCTGTACCGGCAGTACGTGGTCAACCACGAGGTCGGCCACCGCCTGGGCAACGGCCACGAGAAGTGCCCCGAGCGGGGCCGGCCCGCGCCCGTCATGCAGCAGCAGACACTCGGCCTGCACGGCTGCGTCGCCAACGCCTGGCCACTGGTCGACGGTGAGCGGTACCGCGGCCCGTCCGGCGCCTACGACGATCCGCTGCCGAAACGGTGAAACGAAACCGGGCCCCGACCGCGTGTACAGGACGGGAGGAACATGATCTCGTTCGACGACTTCGTCGCGGCCCGCGCTCCGGCGCTGCTCCGCTTCGCCTACCTACTGTGCGGTGACCGCCACCTCGCGGAGGACATCCTGCAGGAGGTGCTGACACGCGGGTACCGCCGGTGGGACCGCATCGCGCCGAGCGGGCCGCCGGAGGCGTACCTGCGGCGGGCGATCCTGCGCGAGTACCTGTCGTGGCGGCGGCGCCGGGCCAGCACGGAGGCCGTCGTCGCGGTCGTCCCGGACCGCCCGGGCAGCGGCCACCTGGAGGACGAACTGGCCGTACGGGACGAGATGTGGACCCTGCTGGCGACCCTGCCCCGCACCCAGCGGGCCGTACTTGTCCTGCGCTACTACCTCGACCTGCCCGACGGCGACATCGCCGACCTGCTCGGCTGCGCGGTGCCGACCGTGCGGGTCACCGCCTTCCGAGCCCTCACTACGCTGCGCGGCCAGCTCTCGCCGTCACCTGTCACGGAGGCACGCAATGGATGAGATCGAGGACCTCGTCCGGTCCACCCTGGTGCGACGGTCCGGCGAGGTCACCCCGCACGCCGACCTCGCCGAACGGGTCCGGCATCGGTCCCGGCGCGCCCGCCGGCGTACCCAGTCTGTCGTTGCCGCCGCGGTGGCCGCGGCTGCCGTCCTGCTCGCCGCGCCCGCGCTGGCCGGCCTTTTGCGGCCCTCGGCCGGCACCGAGCCGGCGGCCAAGCCGGCACTGGCCGTCGAACCGTTCCCGCTCCTGCCCCGGCTGGCGCTGGGCGGCTACGGTCCCCCGGTGGCCGAGATCGAGAAAGGCCGCCCAGTGCTGCGCCAGTCGAGCGCGGACGGCCGTTGGGTGGCCGTGTCGGTCACCTCGACGCCACCGTCCGACCCGGACGAGCCGCCGACGTCGTCGCGCCAACACGAGGTGCGCGGTCGCGCAGGCACGCTGACGTTCGGCACCACCAGGACACTGACCTGGCAGGAGGGGGACGGCCGCTGGGTGCGTATCCAAGCGGACTCCCGCGTCGAGGTCGGCATCCTGACCGCGTACGCCGAGGGCCTGGACGCCGCCGGCAGCGTGCCGGTGCGGGTGCCGTTCCACTTCGACGTCGTGCCGGACGGCCTGGTGCTGGACAACGTGACCACGGCCGTCATGACGTTCCGGCCACCGGATGTGCCGGCGAGCACCGCCTTCAGCGACAAGCTCGTGGTGAGCCTCTCACCGGTGGAGCAGATGCCCACGACGGGCGAGTCGGCGACCGTGGGCGGACGGTCGGTGCGGATCACCCGCGGCGACCTGGCGATCACCGTGCACGCCGACCTGGGCGACGGCCGGATGGTCGATATCCAGGCCGCCGCGCGGACCGGCCTGGACGAGGCGTGGCTGACCGCGTTCGCGGCCGGCGTCCACCCGACCGCCGACGCGGCGGTCTCGGCCGGCTAGGGCCTGGGGCGGATCTCCCGCGACATGCCCTAGCCCTCGCGGGCGCACCGCGCGGTGCTGGCGCGGATCAACGTCCCTGGTCAAGCGGCGCGAGCTGGCCGGCTCGGCCCGTCCGCTAGCGCAGGAAGCCGAGCACCGCCTCCACGAACTCCCCTGGCTGCTCGAACATCACCAGGTGGCCGGTGTCGATCTCGGCGTACGCGCTGTCCGGGATGGCCTCGTGTACCTGCCGGGCGCGCTCGACGGGCACGACCTGGTCGCGGGTGAGACCGACGACGAGCGTGGGCGCGCTGATCTTTGGTAGCAGGTCGCGCACATCGGCGACGAGGTCGAGCTCCATGTGCCGGCGCATGCCCGGCGTGATCGGCGGTGCGCCCGCGAGCAGCCCGGCCACGCCGGCCTCGCCGAGGCCGCTGAGAAACGGGGCGCTCAGGCAGTTCAGCTGCAGGAAGCGGTTGAACAGGTCGTGGTCGGCGCGCTCCAGCCGCAGCCACAGGTCGATGGCCAGCTGGTGGCGGGCGTCGTCCGGCCCTGGCCAGCCGGCGACCAGGATCAGCCGTCGCACCAGGTCCGGGTGGTTGGCCGCGACGGTCGCCGCGACCATCGCGCCGAGCGAGTACCCCACCAGGTCGACCGGCCCGTCAACGGCCTCGCGCGCCGCCGCCGCGACCTGCTCGGCCAGCAGATCCAGAGCGAGCGGCCCGTCGTCGGGGAAGGTGGTCTGGCCGCTGCCGGCGTAGTCGGGCAGGACCACGGTGTGGCTGGTGAACGCGTCGACGAGATGGCCGAAGTTGCCCTGTGCGGGAAGGCCGGTGCCGGCCACCAATACCAGGCCCGGGCCGCTGCCCGCGACGGTGTACTCCACGGTGGTACCGGCGGCGGTCGTCGTCGGCATGGCGGCCCTCCCTCAACTTGGGTGACACTAGATTTGCGTATGCAAGGCAAAGTGTCAAACATTGTGAGCTATCTCGGGAGGACGCCGATCGGGTCTAGCGCTGGGGCCTAGCGGTCGAGGTTGATCAGCCTCGACCGGTTCGCTGGCTCGACCTCGCCATGGACGCGGAGGTCGCGCGGTTGCCCTAGTGGCCGCGGAAGGCTTCCTCCAACCACCACGAGCCGCGGTGCGAGGTCACCTTGGCGTCCACTACGAGGGGGCGGTCGCGGGGGCCGGCGAGCCAGTCGCGTACCGCGGCCAGATCGCCGGGTGAGCGGATGGTCGCGCCCGCGCAGCCGAACCCGCGCGCGATCGCCGCCAGGTCGGTGTCTGGGAACCTGACCGTGTCCAGGGGGTGGCCGTGCGGCCCGAAGTGGTGCACCTCGGCGCCGTACGCCGCGTCGTCGTACACGACGACCAGTAGGGGAAGGCCGAGCCTGGCGGCCGTGGTCAGCTCGGCCACGGACATCAGGAAGCCGCCGTCGCCGAGCGCCGCCACGGTGAGCCGGTCGGGCCGGGCGACGGCCGCGCCGAGTGCGCTGGCCAGGCCGAGCCCGACCGACTGGAACGCCTGGGTGAAGCAGAACCCGGCGGCGTCCGGCACCGACAGGAACATCGACGGGTACCCCATGAAGTTGCCCGAGTCGACGGCCACCGTGCGTTCGGCCGGCAGCAGGTCGTCGAGGGCGATCGTCAGGGTGCGCGGGTCGACCCGGTCGCCGTCACTGTCGTCCACATAGAACACGTCGCGCCAGTGGCCCTCGGCGGCGATCCGGTCGCGCAGCTCCGGCGTTCGCCAACCGGCCGGTCGAGGACCTCGGTTGCCCAGCTCGTGCTCACATCTCGCGGCGACGGCCGCGACGTCGCCGGGCACGGCGATGTCGACGGGACGGTGCACGCCGAGTGCCGCCGGGTCCACGTCGACCTGCGCGACCACCGCGGACGGCGGGATCAGCCGGCCGTGGCGGGTGGTCCACATGTTCAGCGTGCTGCCCCACGCGACGACCAGATCCGCGCCGGCGACCAACTCGGCGCAGAGCGGGGTCGCGAAGCCGCCGGACACGTCGAGATACCACGGGTCGCCGGCGAACAGGCCCTTGGCCGCCGCGGAGACCGCGAGCAGCGCGCCGCACCGGTCGGCGAGCGCGGCGAGCTCGGCGCGGGCGCGCCGAGCGCCACGCCCGGCGATGAAGACCGGTCGGTGGGCGGCGTCGAGCGCGTCGACCAGCCGTCCGAGGGCACGCGTCGAGTACTGGTACGGCGCCCGCTGTGCCGCGGGTGGCTCCGCGTCCAGCGCCGCCATTGCCTGTACGTCGAGAGGGAGTGCCAGGACCACGGTGCGGCCGGCGCCCTCGGTGGCCAGCCGGCACGCGCCCGCCACGTCGGCGGCGACCCGCTCGGCGCCGATCCGCCGGAACTCGGCGCCCACCGCGGCCGCCAGTCCCGGCAGGTCGACGAAGAAGTTGGACCGCGGGTTCGTCGCCTCGGGCGCCAGCACCACCAGCGGCGTGCGGCTCTTGGCCGCCTCGGTGAGGCCGGTGAGCGCGTGGGTCACGCCCGGCCCCTGGTGCACGCTGAGCACCGCCAGCCGGCCGGACACCCGGGCGTACCCGTCGGCCATGCTCGCCGCGCCGCCCTCGTGCGCGGCCGGTACGAACCGGGCGCCGGCCGCCACGAGCGCGTTCGTGACGTGGAAGTTGCCGCTGCCGACCACGCCGAAGACGTGGTCGACGCCCTGCGCGCGCAGGGCGCGGCCGGCGGCGGTCGCGACGTCCATCGGCTAGCGCTCGACCAGCGCCAGCACCCGGCACGGGCTGCCGGAACCGTCCACGATGGGCAGTGGGCTGGCGATCAGCACCGCGCCGGTGGGCGGCAGCGCGGCCAGGTTCTGGAGCTGGGTGAGCCCGTACTTGCCGGCGCCCAGCAGGTACGAGTGGCAGGGGAACGGCGGGTCGAACGAGTGCGCGGCGCCCGCGTCGGTGCCGACCGTCTCCACGCCCACGCCGATGACCGGTGCCTGCTCGGCGAGCCACTTGGCGCAGGCGACCGAGACGCCCGGCGTGTGGCCGCCGTTGGCGTACGCCTCGTCGTCCTCGGAGCGCGCGTCCCAGCCGGTGCGCACGAGCAGCCATCCACCCTCGGGCAGCGGGCCGTGCGTGGACTGCCACGCCTCGATGTGCTCGACCTCGACCAGGAAGTCGGCGTCGGCGGCGGCCCGCTCGGAGACGTCGAGGACGGCGGCGGGCCCGATCAGGTGCTTGGGCGGCACCTGCGACACGTCGGGCAGTTCGCGGCCGGTGATCCAGTGGATGGGAGCGTCGAAGTGGGTGCCGGTGTGCTCGCCGGTGGCGAAGTTGTTCCAGTACCACGCCGGCCCGGCGGCGTCGTACCGGCTGATCTCGGTGAGCTCGAAGCGGCGGGTCTGGCCGAAGGGTTCGGGGAGGCCGATGATCGGCGTCCGCGCGGAGAGGGGAGCGGTCAGGTCGACCACCTCGACGGCGCCTGCGGAGAGGGCGCCGACGAGACCGGAGAGGAGCGTCATGGGGCGATGTTAGGCGCGGGTCGTACCGCGCGGAATCGTCCGCTTCGCGAGGCTTGTTGACAGGATCGATACAAGTCGATAATCTTCCTCGGTAAGGAAAGCGCTTTCCATGTGCGGGAGCTTGCGACCGCACGACCCGAACCAGCCGGGCTTCCCACCGTAGGCGCACACCACCAGCAGCTGTTCTGCCACAGCTTCGGCGGCGCGCGGCATCCAGTCCAATGGGAGGTTTTCCCCATGACACCCGAACCGACCGGTACCCCAACCCCACGAACCCGGTCACGCCGCTGGCGCGGTCCGCTGATCGCGGCCGCCGCTCTCGGCCTCGCCGCCACCGGCGCGCTCGTCGCGATGCCGAGCGCCAACGCGGCGACGTTCAACATGCAGGGCTGGGCGACCCAGGGTGGCGGCACCAGCGGCGGCGGCAGCGCCTCAGCGGTGACGGTCACCACGGCGTCGGCCCTGATCAGCAACATGCAGGCCAGCGGCTCGCGGGTCATCCGGGTATCCGGCACGATCTCGATCAGCGGCATGCAGAAGGTCGCCGCCAACAAGACGATCATCGGCGTCGGCAGCGGCGCGACGATCACCGGCGGCGGGCTGAACGTCGCCAGCGTCAGCAACGTCATCATCCGGAACATCAACTTCCGGAACTGGGGCGACGACGCTATCAACGTGCAGTACTCGACGCGCGTCTGGATCGACCACAACAGCTTCAGCAACGGCTCCGACGGTGCGGTCGACATCAAGCGCGCGTCCGACTACGTCACGGTGTCGTGGAACAGGTTCTTCAGCCACGACAAGTCGATGCTGCTCGGGCACTCCGACAGCAACGGCGGCGAAGACCGCGGCAAGCTGCGCGTCACGTACAACAACAACTACTTCGACGGCAGCAACCAGCGCCACCCGCGGGTCCGCTTCGGCAACCCGGTGCACGTGTTCAACAACTACTACCGCAACGTCGGCAGCTACGGCGTCGCCTCCACCTGCGAGGCCGGTGTCCTCGTCGAAGGCAACTACTTCGAGAACGTCAAGGACCCGTTCCACCGCGGTGAGGGAAGCTCGCCGGCCGGTTCGCTGGTCGCCCGCAACAACCACTTCGTCAACTCGGGCTCGGGCCAGCAGGGCGGCAGCGTCCGCAGCATCCCGTACTCGTACCAGATGGACAGCGCGAGCAGCGTGAAGGCCTCTGTTCAGAGCGGTGCCGGCACCGGCAAGATCTGAGCCTTTTGGCTCGCGAATGGGGCGGCCCCTTGTGGCCGCCCCATTCGCGACTTAGCAGGTCTCGTCCTCATCCACCTTGGCCAGGATGGCGCGGGCGACCTCTTCCATGCGCGCCACCTGCTCGGGCGTGAGCGCGTCGAACACCAGCCTGCGCACCTCGCCGACGTGGCCCGGCGCGCTCTCCACGACCTTCTCGTACCCGGCGTCGGTGAGCACTGCCACGTACCCGCGGCCGTCCTGCGGGGTGCGCTCGCGCCGCACCCAGCCGCGCTCCTCCAGCCGGGCGACCAGGTGCGACAGGCGCGACTGGGAGCCGTTGGCCAGGGCGGCCAGCTCGCTCATGCGCGCCGACCGGGTCGGCGACTCGGAAAGCATGGCCATCACCGTGTACGCGAAGTGAGTGAGCTGCGAGTCGCGCTGGAGCTGGGTGTCGAGCGCCGAAGGCAGGAGCATGACGACACCGGCGAGCGCGCGCCAGGCGCGCTGCTCCTCATCGCTCAGCCAGTGCACTTGATCCACTCAACAAGGATATGGGGTGAGCCGGGCACGCATCCCGCGCCCGCGACCCCATTGAGGACTATCGTTGACGCATGGTTGCGCGCACGATCCCTCCGTACCGCGCCGACCACGTCGGCAGCCTGCTGCGCCCGCCCGCGCTGCTGCGCGCTCGGGAAGACCGAGCCGCCGGCCGTATCACGGCCGACGAGCTGAGGTCAGTGGAGGACGGCGCGATCAGCGCCGTGGTCCGCATGCAGGAGGAGGTCGGGCTCCAGTCGGCCACCGACGGCGAGTTCCGGCGAACCTCCTGGCACATGGACTTCATCTACCAGCTCGGCGGCATCGACCCCGCCGACCAGAAGCTCACCGTGCAGTTCTTCAACGAGTCCGGCACGCTGGAGTTCACGTCGGCGGCGCTGCGCGTGCACGACCGCGTCACGCTGGCCGACACCATCTTCGGCGACGCGTTCACGTACCTGCGCGGGCAGGTGACCAGCGCCCGGCCGAAGCTCACCATCCCGTCGCCCAGCATGGTCCACTACCGCGGCGGCCGGGCCGCCATCGACCCGACCGTCTACCCCGACCTCGACCAGTTCTGGGACGACCTCAGCGCCGCCTACGCCGAGCAGGTGCGCCGGCTCGGGCAGCTCGGCTGCACGTACCTCCAGCTCGACGACACCAGCCTCGCCTACCTCAACGACCCGCGACAGCGCGAGCTGGTCGCGGCGCAGGGCGGCGACCCGATGCACCAGCACGAGCGGTACATCCGGCAGATCAACGCCGCCCTCGCCGGGCGTCCGCCCGGCATGGCCGTGACTACCCACATGTGCCGGGGCAACTTCCGGTCGTCGTGGGCGGCGGAGGGCGGGTACGACTTCGTCGCCGAAGCCCTCTTCACCCAGCTCGCCGTCGACGGCTTCTTCCTGGAGTACGACGACGAGCGCTCCGGCGGCTTCGCGCCGCTGCGGTTCGTGCCGCCCGGCAAGATGGTCGTACTCGGCCTCGTCACCACCAAGCGGGGCGAGCTGGAGAGCAAAGACGACCTGAAACGCCGCATCGACGAGGCGGCCAAGTACGTGCCGCTGGAGCAGCTGTGCCTGTCGCCGCAGTGCGGGTTCTCCTCGACGGTGGAGGGCAACGCGCTCACCTACGACGACCAGGTCGCCAAGCTCGGCCTGATCGTAGAAACCGCCCTCGACGTCTGGGGTGACTGATCGTGCGCCGGCGGTCCGTGCTGGCGCTGGTCCCGGCCGGTTTCGTTGCGGCTTGTGGCGACGGCGGTGGCGCCACCCCCGCTCCCGGGCGCCGCGACCAGGTCACGGTCGGCGTCATCGCCATCCTCGACGTGGCGCCGATCCACCTGGGCAAGCAGAAGGGCTTCTTCACCAGCCGCGACATCGACCTGACGCTCACCAACGCGCAGGGCGGCGCGGCGATCGTGCCGGCGGTGCTGAGCGGGCAGTTCCAGTTCGGGTTCAGCAACGTGGTCTCGTTGCTGCTGGCCCGGTCGCGGAACCTGCCGCTCAAGGTGGTCTGCAACGGCAACAACTCCACCGGCGTCGACGGCCAGGACTTCGGCAGCGTCCTGGTCAACGCCGACAGCCCGATCCGCGGCGCCGCCGACCTGCCCGGCCGGTCCGTCGCCGTCAACACGCTTCAGAACATCGTCGACACGACGGTGCGGGCGTCGGTACGCAAGGCCGGCGGCGACCCGCGCTCCCTGCGGTTCGTCGAGATGCCGTTCCCGGACATGCCGGCGGCGCTGCGAGGCGGCCGGGTCGACGCTGCCTTCATGGTCGAGCCGTTCCAGTCGGCGGCCCGCGCGCAGGGGGCCCGCTCGGTGGCGAGCAGCTACGTCGACGCGGCGCCCGACCTGACGGTGGCGGTGTACTTCACGTCTACGTCGCTCACGTCGCAGGACGCCGACCTGGTGGGGCGGTTCGGCGAGGCGATGCGGGAGTCGCTGGCGTACGCGAACGACCACCCTGACGAGGCGCGGGCGGTGATCGGCACGTATACGCAGATCGCCCCCGAGGTCATCGCCGACCTGACCCTGCCGAAGTGGCCCCCCGAAATCAACCGCGCGTCGGTCCAGACCCTGGCCGATCTCGCGCTGGCCGACGGCCTGCTCACCAAGCCGGCGGACCTGGCGTCGCTGCTTCCATAGTCCGTCCGCTCCGCCTCGTCGCGCGGGTCCGCCGCCGCGCGGCGGCGGCCCTCTTGCGCCGATCAAGGGCAAACGCACGTGGTTCGATCTCTTTTCCCCGTGCGTTTGCCCTTGACCAGCGGTGTTGGGCGGCCCAGGCCCCGAGGGCTGGGCCGCCCAAGGGGCGGCGGGGTCAGGTCGCGGTGCAGGTGGGGGTGGGTGCTGTGTTGGTGCCGTTCCAGGAGCCGAGGAAGCCGAACGTGGTGCTCGCTCTCGCGCCCAGGGCGCCGTTGTAACCGACGTTGCGGGCGGTCACCGACGAGCCGCTGGAGCTGAGCGTGGTGTTCCAGGACTGGGTGACGGACTGGCCGTTGGCGTACGTCCAGTTGACGGTCCAGCCGCTGATCGCCGAGCTGCCCGCGGTGATCCGGACCTCGGCCTGGAAGCCGCCCTGCCACTGGCCGGTGATCGCGTACGTGGCCGTGCAGGTGCGGCCGGTGGGCGGGTTGCTGGTCGGGGGAGTGGTGGGCGGCGTGGTCGGCGGTGTCGTGGGCGGGGTGGTCGGCGGCGTGGTGGGCGGGGTGGTGGGCGGCGTCGTCGGGTTAGTGCCGCCAAACCAGGTCGCCTCGCGCGAGGTGGCGCGGATGCCGTTGGCGCCGTTGAAGATCCGCTGACCCCAGGAGGTGAGCTGGGCGGGGTTGAAGTTGGTGACCATGTCGAGGTACTCGACGCCCCCGCCGTTGCCGCTCCACGACCAGCCGATGTACCCGATGCCGTTGGCCTGGGTGTACGACATGATGGTGTCTTCGTCGGGGTTGCCGTCGGAGTGGTTGTGGCCGAACTCGCCGACCACGATCGGCAGGCCGGCCGTACGGAAGCGCCCCAGGTAGTCCTGGATCTCCGCGGCGGTGTCGAAGACGCCGTACATGTGGATCGAGAAGACCGTGTTGCGCTGCGGGTCGCTGTTGAAGACCGTCTGCGCGTTGTCACGCATGATGAACTGCCAGTCCTGGCCCCACATCGGCGCGTCAACCATGATCATGTGCTCGAAGCCGGCGTTGCGCAGCCGGCCGATCGCGTTCGACGTGGCGGTCGGCCAGGTGGCGCTGACGCCCTGGTTGTTGCCGAACGGCTCGTTGCCGATGTTGATGATGATGAAGTTCTCGGTGCCGGCGAGCGCGGTGCGCTGGCCGATCCAGTAGCTGGCGGCCTGGTCGAGCGTGGCGGCCGCGCCCTCCTCGCCGAATCCGGTGGTGTCGTGCACCTCGAGCACGCAGATGAGCCGGTTGGTGCGGCACAGGTTGACGATGGTGCCGAGGTCGTTGCTGGGACCCCAACGCTGGCCGCTGCCGAGCACGACCCGGACCGTGTTGGCGCCGAGCGCCTTGATGTTGGCGAACGAGCTGGTCTGGTTGGTGTACCAGACGTGGGGGTGGCTGACGCCACGCATGACGAAGTTGCTGCCGTTGGCTTCGGTTATCCGCCCGCTGCTGACGCGCAGCCCGACGGCCGCGTCGGCAGGCTTGACGAAGAACATGATCGAGGCGACCAGGGCGAGCACCGCGGTACCCGCGATCGCGATCTTCCGTTTCATGATTCACCTCAGGTAGGAGCCCGTGAGGGCAGGTGAGGGGCTGTGCCCACAGCCCGGCGACGACCACCCGGCTCCCAGGGTGACGGCATCAGCGTAAATGAATGGCCCGACCCAACACAACCGGTTAAGTTGCGAGGCATACCTAGCATCCTAGGATGCCTTAGAGGGTGTGGCGCGGTCCGCGCGGGGGAGCGAGGGCTATAGTGCACGTCGGCAGGGCACCAGGTCAGGGGCGGGAGGGAGGCTCGGTGTCGCACGTCCAGACACCGAACACGCGGATCCTCACGATCCCGAACCTGATCAGCTTCGCGCGCCTCCTGGGCGTACCGCTGTTCCTCTATCTCTTCCTCGTCCCGCACGCGGACGTCGCGGCGGTCGTCGTGCTCGCCATCGGCGGCACCAGCGACTGGGTCGACGGATACGCGGCGCGGCGCCTCGGCCAGGTCAGCCGGCTGGGGGAGCTGCTCGACCCGGCCGCCGACCGGCTGTACATCCTCGCCACGCTCGTCGCGTTCACGGTGCGCGAGGTGGTGCCGTGGCAGTTCACCGCCGCGCTGCTGGTGCGCGAGCTGATGCTGCTGGGCGCGCTCGCGGTGCTGCGCCGGCACGGGTACGGGCCGCCGCCGGTGCACTACGTCGGCAAGACCGCCACGTTCATCCTGCTCGCCGCGTTCCCCGTCCTACTGCTCGCGCACGCCTCGTCCGGCGCCGAGGCGGTGGCCGGACCGATCGGGTGGGCGCTCGCCTGGTGGGGACTGGTGCTGTACTGGGTGGCGGGAGCCCTGTACGTCGCGCAGGTCGCCAGCCTCGTGCGGTCGGCCCCGAGGAAGACATGAATGACAAGAACCGGGTGTTCGCGCCCGACTTCCTGACCCAGCTGTTCCGCGACCCGCTCGATCCCGGGTACGCGGACGCCGCACGTCGCCGCGCCGAGAACGGTTCGCCTGCCGGGTGGCGCGCCACCAGTACCAAGATCGTCAGCGCCGTCACGGTCATGGCCGTCGGCTTCCTGCTCGTGGTGGCGTACCGCCAGACCCTCGCCGACGAGCCGTCGCGCAGCCAGGCGCGGGCCGGCCTGGTCGGCCAGATCGAGCAGCGCCAGGCCGAGAGCGACCGCCTCGAGACGGAGGCCGAACGGCTGCGCGGCGAGGTGGCGGCCTTGCGCGACGCCGCGCTCGGCGACACCGAAGCCGAGAGGCTGCGCGACCTGGAGGCCGTGACCGGCCTCGCCCGGGTGCGCGGTGGCGGCGTGGTCGTACGCGTCGACGACGCGCCGTCCGCGATCGACGCCGTCACCGGCGCCGACGGCAAGCCGGAGCTGGGCCGGGTGCTCGACCGTGACCTGCAGGACATCGCCAACGCGCTGTGGAGCGCCGGCGCGGAGGCGATCGCCATCAACGACCAGCGCCTGACCGCGACGTCGACGATCCGGGCGGCCGGTTCGGCGATCCTGGTGGACTTCCGGCCGGTGACCCGGCCGTACGAGATCCGCGCGATCGGCCCGGACGACATGGACAAGAAGCTGCGCGACAGCCCCACCGGGCGGCTGTTCCGGGCGCTCGTGGCCGACCACGGCATGTCCTTCGAGGTACGGGACGCCGAAGACCTGAGCCTGCCGGCGGCCGCCGAGCCGCGCCTGCGCTACGCCACGCCGTCCCCGTCGGCGTCGCCCTCACCCTCGGAAGGCGGGAAATGAGGCACCCCACGAAAACGCTCCGCTGCGCTCCACGTTTCCGCAGGGACCCCGCATGATCGCTGTACTCGCGCTGGTCATCGGCGTGGTGCTGGGCGTGGTTCTGGATCCCACGGTGCCGCTCGGCCTCCAGCCGTACCTGCCGATCGCGGTGGTCGCCGCGCTCGACGCGGTGTTCGGCGGCATCCGGGCCAAGCTCGACGGGATCTTCGACGACAAGCAGTTCGTGATCTCGTTCATCTCGAACGTCCTGGTGGCGGCGCTGATCGTGTACCTGGGCGACCAGCTCGGTGTCGGCGGCCAGCTGTCAACCGGCGTGGTCGTCGTCCTGGGTGTCCGCATCTTCGGCAACGTGGCCGCCATCCGCCGGCTGCTGTTCAAGGCGTAGGTTCGGTGCCGATGAACTCTGACCCGATCAACCCCGGGCGCAGGCCGACAGGTACCGGATGGCCTGACGGCGCGGCGCGGCCGGCGCCCCGCGCGGACACCGCGCCGCGCACCACCCCGGTGGTGCCGAAGGCGGCGGCCAAACCCGCGCGGCGCCTCAGCTCCGCCGGAGTGGTCATCGCGCTGCTGCTGGGCGTGCTGGGCTTCACCCTGGTCGTCCAGGTCAAGAGCAACTCGGAGGACACCGGCCTGGCCTCGGCGCGCCAGGAAGACCTGGTGCGCATCCTGGCCGACCTGGAGGCGCGCGAGCAGCGGTTGCGGCAGGAGATCTCCGGCCTGGAAGACAGCCAGCGCCAGCTCACCTCCGGTGTCGAGGGCCGCCAGGCGGCCCTGGAGGAGGCCGGCCGTCGCGCCGACGAGCTCGGCGTCCTCGCCGGCACGCTCCCGGCCCAAGGGCCGGGACTGACCGTCCGGTTCGCGGCGGGGGACCAGCCGCTCAAGGCCGCGGCACTTCTCGACGCGGTGCAGGAGCTGCGTGGCGCCGGCGCGGAGGCCATGCAGATCAGTGGCTCCGACGGGGGTGCCGTGCGGATCGTCGCGTCGACCTATTTCCTCGACGCCCAGGGCGGGATCACAGTGGACGGTGACCACCTCACCGGCCCCTACACGATCGACGTCATCGGCGAGTCGCGCACGATGGAGACCGCCCTGAAGATTCCCGGTGGGGTGGTGGAGTCCGTCGGTAACGACAACGGTACGGTGATCGTCCAGGAGCGGGACGTGGTCGAGGTGTCGGCCCGTGCCGCGCCGAACAGCTTGCAGTACGCACGCCCCGCCTCATAGGTAAGGAATGCCGTGATCCCCGATGATTTGCGCTACACCGCGGAGCACGAATGGGTGGCGGCCACCGCCGGCGGGCCCGTACGGGTGGGCATCACGCACTACGCGCAGGACGCCCTGGGCGACATCGTCTACGTGCAGCTGCCCGACCCGGGTACGGCGGTGACGGCGGGCGAGCCGATCGGCGAGGTCGAGTCGACCAAGAGCGTGTCGGAGATCTACGGGCCGGTGACCGGCACGGTGGTGGCCCGCAACGACAAGCTCGCCGACACGCCCGAGGTCATCAACACCGACCCGTACGGCGAGGGCTGGCTCGTGGAGATCGACCCCAGCGACCCCGCGGCGCTCGACGGCCTTCTGGACGCCGCGGCGTACCGTGAGCTGACAGAGAGCTGACGCAACCTCGTGGGCACCGCCCGCGAGTCTGGTTGACCCTGCATTTCAGCGCTGGCTAGGCTCGCCCAGTCGATGCGAACCCCTGTGCTCCGTGCTGCTTGAGAAGATTCCGTGAGGTGGTCCGATGACTCGCCCAGACGACGAGTTTCCCCCACTCGACGTCACGTCCACACTGAACCTCGGTTCGCTCGACGAGGTACTGGAGGGGCCTGACGCCGATGTGGTGCCGAGCCGGATGTCCGGTTCGCTGCCGCCCGGCATGGCGTTGCTCGTCGTACGGCGGGGTCCGAATGCCGGTGCCCGGTTCCTGCTCGACCACGACGTGACCACGAGCGGGCGGCACCCCGACAGCGACATCTTCCTCGACGACGTGACGGTGTCGCGGCGGCACGCGGAGTTCCACCGCGACGGGGGCACGTTCACGGTGCGTGACGTGGGCAGCCTCAACGGCACGTACGTCAACCGCGAGCGGGTCGAGTCGGCCACTCTCAGCAACGGCGACGAGGTCCAGATCGGCAAGTTCCGCCTGGTCTTCATCGCCGGCCCGCGCCCCGACGAGGAGGCCAGGTAGGGCGTGTCGCTCGGCAGCGCTCCGTCATCGCCGCCCCAGCCGTCGGCGCCTCTGATGAGCATCGGTGAGGTGCTTGCCCAGTTGCGCCCGGAGTTCCCGGACACGACGATCTCGAAGTTGCGGTTCCTGGAGGCCGAGGGCCTCGTGGAGCCGCAGCGCACGCCGGCCGGGTACCGCAAGTACAGCCGGAACGACGTGGCGCGGCTGCGGTACGTGCTGACGGCCCAGCGCGACCAGTACCTGCCGCTGCGGGTGATCCGCGACCAGCTCGCCGAGCGCGAGGAGGCGGAGACGCCGGCGCCGCCGTCGCGCCCGACGCTGGTGGCGGTCGGGTCGCAGGCGTCGTCGCCCCCGTCGCTTTCGGAGTCGCGGTTGACGCGTGCTGAGCTGCTGGAGCGCTCCGGTCTCGACGAGGGCACCCTGCTGGAGGTGGAGCGGCTCGGCCTGGTCGGCCCGGTCGCGCCCGGCCGGTACGACGGGGAGGCGCTCGCCGTGGCGCAGGCGGTCGCCGGGCTGGCCCGGTACGGGCTCGAGCCGCGGCACCTGCGCGCTTACCGGGCGTCCGCCGACCGCGAGGTCGGCCTGTTCGCCCAGCTGCTCGCGCCCATGATGCGCCAGAGCGACCCGGCGGGCCGGGCCCGCGCGGCGGAGACCGCGCGGGAGCTCGCGGGGCTGTCCCAGCAGCTCCACGCGGCGCTCGTGCGTGCTGGGCTTCGCGAGACGCTCGGCAGGTGAGCGAGCGTAGCGGCGCGGCGACGCTGCGACCGGCCCCGGTGACCACCGACCGCACCGACCCGGTCGGGCCGGTCGCTGCGCCGCCTTGGAGCGCCGCGAAGCGAGCGAGCCCAGCGGTACTGCGCATCCGATCTGCCGGCCGTGTACCGTGCAGAGAGGGCGGAAAGACACAACCACACGGAGGCGGGCGGTGCGCGAGCTGAGCGTGGTCGGGGTGCGGGTGGAGCTGCCCAGCAACCAGCCGATCGTGCTGCTGCGAGAGGTTGACGGCGACCGCTACCTACCGATCTGGATCGGTGCGGTCGAGGCCACCGCGATCGCCTACGAGCAGCAGGGCGTCAAGCCGGCCCGGCCGCTGACGCACGACCTCATGCGCGACATCCTGGCGGCGCTGCAGGCGCCCTTGCGCGCGGTCGAGATCACCGAGCTCAAGGAGAACGTCTTCTACGCCGACCTGCTCATCGGCGACGGCCTGCGGGTGTCCGCGCGCCCCAGCGACTCGATCGCGCTGGCGCTGCGGGTGGGCGCGCCGATCCGCTGCGCCGACCAGGTCCTCACCGAAGCGGGCATCGTCATTCCGGACGAGCAGGAAGACGAGGTCGAAAAGTTCCGGGAGTTCCTGGAGCAGGTGCGTCCGGAGGACTTCGCGGGATAGGGAGTGGCGTACACCCTTGGCGGCGTGTCGCGCCAAACGTTCCCCGGGGATCCCGCGGGTGCGCTATAGGGTTGGCCTCGTTGGGAGGTTGCCACATGTCTGAGGGTCCCTCTGATTCTGGTCAGCCGTCTGGTCAGCCAGAAGACGTCGACACCGTTGGGTACCGCGGCGTGACCGCCTGCCACGCGGTCGGGATCAGCTACCGGCAGCTGGACTACTGGGCGCGGACAGCGCTCGTCGTGCCGAGCATCCGCGACGCGTCCGGCTCCGGGACGCAGCGGCTGTACTCGTTCCGCGATCTGGTCGTGCTCAAGGTCGTCAAGCGGCTGCTCGACGCCGGCGTGTCCCTCCAGAACATCCGCAAGGCGATCGAGACGCTCCGCTCGCGCGGCGTCGGCGACCTCGCCGGGATCACGTTGATCTCCGACGGCACCACGGTCTACGAGTGCCGGTCGCCGGAGGAGGTCGTCGACCTGCTCCAGGGTGGGCAGGGCGTGTTCGGCATCGCGATCGGCGGGGCGTTCAAGGAGATCCAGGGCTCCCTCTCCCACCTGCCGGCCGAGCCGGCCGCCGGCACCCCGGTGCCGGCCGACGAGCCGCTGGACGACGATCCCCCCGCTGGCGACGAGTTGGCCGCCCGCCGCGCCCGCCGCCGCGCCGGCTAACGCCTTCACCCCCGCTCGCCCCGTCCCCCTCTCCAGGCCCGCCCTCCCGGCGCGCTCTCCCACGGCCCCTCGGCCCGCCGATCATGGGCAAAGGCACGTGGTTGGACCTCTTTTCCGCGTGCCTTTGTCCATGATCCATGAGATCTTCCTTGATCCACGCGCTCTGTTGGTCGCGCGCCGCAGCGGGCATGTGCGGGCGGTGTCGCGCCGGTCCGCTCGCGCGCGTCGCGCGCGGTCGGACCGGCGGCCTAGGACGAGCGGGGCAGGCGATGCTGGGGGGACTGCGGCTAAAACTTCCCAAGAAATGTCTCGGCCGGATGTCGAGAACCGGGGCGCGGCTCCGTCCCCGCAGCGAACACGGCGACAATGGGCCGTACCTCACCAAGGAGAACGTGATGGCTAAGTACCTGCTGCTCAAGCACTACCGCGGCGCGCCGGCAGCGGTCAACGACGTACCGATGGACCAGTGGACGCCGGAGGAGGTCTCGGCGCACATCCAGTACATGCGGGATTTCGCCGCTCGGCTCGAGACTACGGGCGAGTACGTCGATGGTCAGGCGCTGTCCCCGGAGGGCACGTTCGTCCGCTACGACGGTGAGGGGCGGCCGCCGGTTACCGATGGCCCGTTCGCGGAGACCAAGGACCTGATCGCCGGCTGGATGGTGATCGACGTCGACACGTACGAACGGGCGCTCGAACTGGCCGGCGAGCTGTCGGCGGCTCCGGGCGCGGGCGGGAAGCCGATCCACGAGTGGCTCGAGCTGCGCCCGTTCCTGGCCGAGCCCCCGACCATCACGGAGTGACGCACGGTGGATGAGGCTCTGCTGAGGACCCTCACCCCCACTGTGATCGGCATCCTCTTCCGTCGCGGAGCTGACTTCGCGGCGGCCGAGGATGCCGTACAGGAGGGCCTGGTGGAGGCCGTACGCGTGTGGCCGGACGGCGCGCCGCGGGACCCCAAGGGCTGGCTGGTCACGGTGGCCTGGCGTAAGTTCCTCGACGCTGCCCGCGCCGATACCTCCCGGCGGCATCGCGAGGAACTCGTCGAGGCCGAGCCCCCGCCCGGCCCAGGCGGGGTGATGGACGACACGCTCCAGCTGTACTTCCTGTGCGCGCACCCGTCCCTGACACCGGCGTCGGCCGTCGCGCTCACGCTGCGCGCGGTCGGCGGCCTGACCACGCGGCAGATCGCGCAGGCCTACCTCGTGCCGGAGGCGACCATGGCCCAGCGGATCAGCAGGGCCAAGCGGACCGTCTCCGGCGTCCGGTTCAACCAGCCCGGTGACGTCGCCACCGTCCTGCGCGTGCTGTACCTGGTCTTCAACGAGGGTTACTCCGGCGACGTCGACCTCGCCGCCGAGGCGATCCGGCTCACCCGCCAGCTGGCGGCCAGGACCAACCATGAGGAGGTCGCGGGGCTGCTCGCGCTCATGTTGCTGCACCATGCACGACGCCCGGCGCGGACCGCATCCGGGGGCAGGCTCGTGCCGCTCGCGGAGCAGGACCGCGGCCTGTGGGACACCCAACTGATCACTGAGGGCGTCGACGTGCTCCAGGCGGCCTTGCGCCGCGACCGCCTGGGCGAATTCCAGGCACAGGCCGCCATCGCCGCGCTCCACGCCGACGCCCAGACGGCGGAGGAGACCGACTGGGTGCAGATCGTCGAGTGGTACGACGAGTTGGTGCGCCTCACCGACAGCCCGGTGGCCCGCCTCAACCGGGCCGTCGCGGTTGGCGAGGCCGACGGGGCGCGGGCTGGGCTGGCCGCCCTGGCGGAGCTCGATCCGGCCCTGCCCCGTTACACGGCCGCCGCGGCGTACCTGCACGAGCGTGACGGTGACCCGGTCACCGCGGCACGGCTCTACGCCGAGGCCGCACGAGCGGCGCCGAACCTCCCCGAGTGCGAGCACCTCACGCGACAGGCGGCACGCCTCAACGCGCAACTGCGCAGGTCTTCCTGACAGGACCTGTCGGGATTGGTGGTTAGGGTCCTGGGCGTGGAGCTGACTTTTCGTGCTGTCGATGTCGGGGACGGGCGTGACGGGCGGTGGCTGAAGGTCGCCGAGCCGGTGTGGCCGGTCATCGTCGCCGAGACCGAGCCGGCCGCCCTGGAGCCCGCCGGTGAGGCCGCCGCCAGGGAGTTGTTCGCCGCGCACATGCCGGAGCTGGTGCCCGTACTGGACGGGCTGGCCGCGGAGCTGGACCGGCCCGGCGCGGCGGGCGTGCTGACGCAGGCCGCGCTGAAGCCGTTCTTCTCCGGCTGTTCGATGGCGGGTGCGCCGGGCGCTCTGGTGCGCAACTACGACTTCAACCCGGAGCACTGCGAGCGCACCGTGGTGGCGTCACGGTTCCTGCGTCCGGTGATCGGTATGGGCGACTTCCTGTGGGGGCTGCTCGACGGCATGAACGACGCCGGGCTGGCGGTGGCGCTGTCGTTCGGTGGGCGGTTCACGCACGGGCGGGGGATGAGCATCCTGCTCGTGGTGCGGCACCTGCTGGAGACCTGCGCGAGCGTCGACGAGGCGTGGCGCGCCGTGGCCGGGATGCCGGTGTCCACCTCGCAGAATCTTATTCTCGTCGACCGGGAGCAGACCGCCGTCGTGCACCTGGGGCCGGACCGGCGGGCCGTGCGCGTCGATGAGGCGTGCGTCACCAACCACCAGGATGCTCCGGTGCCGGATGCGGAGGAGGCGTCGAACGCGACGCAGCGCCGGCTGGCGGCGCTGCGCGCGATGACCAACCCGACGGCGGACGCGCTCGTCGCCGCCATGCTGCGGCCGCCGCTGTACCAGACGCGGTACGCGGAGGGCGCGGGCACCGTGTACACGGCCGACTACCGGCCGGCGCAGGGCCGGGTCACGTACGTGTGGCCGGACCACCGCCACGAGCAGTCGTTCGCCGGCTTCGCGCCGGGAGAGTGGACGGTGCGGGCCGGCTAGCGCGACGCTCCCCGCCTCGCCGATCAAGGGCATTCGCATGGATCAAGGGCAAACGCACGCGGAAATGAGATCGAAGCACGTGCGTTTGCCCTTGATCGACGAGGAGAGGGGGAGAGGGCGTGGAGACGGCGCGGAAGGGCGCGCTAGGTGGGTGGGGCGAGGTTGTCGATCTCGGTCAGCTCGGCGTCGGTGAAAGCCAGGTTGGCTAGGGCGCCGACGTTGGCCTCCAGCTGGGCCACGCTGCTCGCGCCGATGATCAGGCTGGTCATCCGCTCGTCGCGCAGCGCCCAGGCGAGCGCGAGTTGGGCGAGTGACTGCCCGCGCTGGGCGGCGATGTCGTTGAGCGCCCGGATGGTGGCCATCCGCTCGTCGGACAGGTCGCTCTCGTTGAGGAAGACGCTGGTGCGTACCCGGGAGTCGTCGGGGATGCCGCCCAGGTAGCGGTTGGTGAGCAGGCCCTGCGCGAGCGGGCTGAACGCGATGCAGCCCGCCCCGGCCTCTTCGAGGGTGTCGAGGAGGCGGTCGCGTTCGGTCCAGCGGTTCAGGATCGAGTACGACGGCTGGTGGATCAGCAGCGGGGTGCCCAGGTCGCGCAGGATCGCGGCCGCCGCGGCGGTCTGCTCGGAGTTGTAGTTGGAGATGCCGACGTAGAGGGCCTTGCCGGCGCGCACGGCCGCGTCGAGGGCGGTCATCGACTCTTCCAGCGGCGTGTCCGGGTCGGGCCGGTGGTGGTAGAAGACGTCGACGTAGTCCAGGCCCATGCGCTTCAGCGACTGGTCCAGCGACGACAGGATGTACTTGCGCGAGCCCCACTCGCCGTACGGGCCGGGCCACATGTAGTACCCGGCCTTGCTGGAAATGATCATCTCGTCGCGGTATGCGGCGAAGTCGGTGTGGAGAATTCGGCCGAAGTTCTCTTCGGCCGACCCCGGCGGCGGCCCGTAGTTGTTCGCCAGGTCGAAGTGGGTCACGCCCAGGTCGAACGCGCGCCGCAGGATCGCGCGCTGCGTCTGGCGCGGCCGGCCTTCACCGAAGTTGTGCCACAGGCCCAGGGAGATGGCGGGCAGGCGCAGCCCGCTGCGCCCGGAGCGGCGGTAGGTCATGGAGGAGTAGCGGTCGTCCGCGGCAACGTACGTCACGTGGATCACGGTAGCCGTGCCTGCTCACTCGTCGCCCGTCAGCTGCGCGAAACACAGGGACTGGTACGTTTGACCTTGCCGGTACCACCCGCGCGGGAGAGACCGCCAACGCACCACGGCGGCGCCGAAGGGGCAAATCCTCCCCGGAACCTCTCAGGCAGAAGGACCGCGAGGGCAGGCGACTCTGAAGGACCCTTCCCGGGTACGACAGAGGGGGAGGCCGCATAGTCGACCTTCCCCGGGAGCACCTCATGACTTTCGCCGGCCGGCACATCGGACCCTCCGCCGACGAGCAGCGCCGCATGCTCGAAACCGTCGGCTACGGCTCGCTCGACGAGCTGATGGACGCGGCGATCCCCGAGGTGATCCGCTGGCTTCCCGATGAGCCCAGTGGCCTTGTGCTCCCACCCTCAGCCAGCGAGCCGGAGACCATCGCCGAGTTGCGCGCGCTCGCCGCCCGGAACACGGTCGCGGCCAGCATGATCGGCCTCGGCTACTACGGCACCCACACGCCGGCCGTCATCCGCCGCAACGTGCTGGAGAACCCGGCGTGGTACACCGCCTACACCCCGTACCAGCCGGAGATCAGCCAGGGCCGCCTGGAGGCGCTGCTCAACTTCCAGACCATGGTCACCGACCTGACCGGGCTGGCCACCGCGAACGCGTCGATGCTCGACGAGGGCACCGCCGCGGCCGAGGCGATGACGCTCGCCCGCCGCGTGTCCAAGAGCAAGAGCATGGTGTACGCCGTCGACGCCGACACGCTGCCGCAGACCCTTGCCGTCCTGCGCACCCGTGCGGAGCCGCTCGGCATCCAGCTCGTCACCGTCGATCTGGACAGCGACGAGCTGCCATCGGAGCTTTTCGGGCTGCACCTCCAGTACCCGGGCGCCTCTGGAAAGGTCCGTGACCACGCCGACCTGGTCGCGGCCGCCCACGAAGCCGGCGCCCTGGTCACGGTGGCCGCCGACCTGCTGGCTCTGACGCTGCTGCGTCCGCCGGGCGAGATCGCCGCGGACATCGCGGCGGGCACGACGCAGCGTTTCGGCGTACCGATGGGGTTCGGCGGGCCGCACGCCGGCTACCTGGCGGTGCGCGCGGGCCTGGAACGGATGCTGCCCGGCCGCCTCGTCGGGGTGTCCCGCGACGCGGCTGGCGCGCCCGCGTACCGGCTGGCGTTGCAGACCCGCGAGCAGCACATCCGGCGGGAGAAGGCGACCAGCAACATCTGCACGGCGCAGGTGCTGCTCGCGGTGATGGCGAGCATGTACGCGGTGTACCACGGGCCGGACGGGCTGCGCGCGATCGCGTCCCGGGTGGCCGGGCGGGCGGCGACGCTCGCGGCGGGGCTGCGCGCGGGCGGGGTGTCGTTGGCCTCCGACGAGTTCTTCGACACCGTGACGGCGGTGGTGCCGGGCCGGGCCGCCGCCATCGTGGACGCGGCCGCCGAGCGGGGCGTCAACCTGTGGCTGGCCTCGCCCGACACGGTGGTCATCGCGTGCGACGAGACCTCCTCCCAGACCCACGTCGAGGCGGTGTGGGCCGCGTTCGGCGTTCCGCCCGTCGCCGCTGCTTCGCCGAAGGTGCCGCTCCCGCGGACCTCCGACTTCCTCACCCACCCGGTGTTCCACAGCCACCGGTCCGAGACGGCGATGCTGCGGTACCTGCGGCGCCTCGCCGACAAGGACTACGCGCTCGACCGGGGCATGATCCCGCTCGGTTCCTGCACGATGAAGCTCAACGCCACCACCGAGATGGAGCCGGTGACGTGGCCTTCCTTCGCTGACATGCACCCGTTCGCGCCGGCTTCGCAGACCGCTGGGTACACCGCGCTGATCTCCCAGCTGGAGGGGTGGCTGGCGGAGATCACCGGGTACGACGCGGTGAGCGTGCAGCCGAACGCCGGCTCGCAGGGTGAGCTGGCCGGGCTCCTGGCGATCCGGGCGTACCACCTGGGTCGCGGGGAGGCGCACCGCGACGTGTGCCTGATCCCGTCGAGCGCGCACGGCACCAACGCGGCCAGCGCCGTCATGGCCGGCATGCGGGTCGTCGTGGTGGCCTGCGACGCCGACGGCAACGTCGACATGGTCGACCTGGAGCGCCTCGTCGACCTGCACCGCGACTCGCTGGCCGCCATCATGGTGACGTACCCGTCGACCCACGGCGTGTACGAGACCGGCATCGCCTCGCTGTGCGCCAAGGTGCACGACGCCGGCGGTCAGGTCTATGTGGACGGTGCCAACCTGAACGCGCTGGTCGGGTTCGCGAAGCCGGGGCGGTTCGGCGCGGACGTGTCGCACCTGAACCTGCACAAGACGTTCTGCATCCCACACGGCGGGGGCGGGCCGGGCGTCGGGCCGGTCGCGGTCCGCGCGCACCTGACGCCGTACCTGCCGACGGCGGTGTCGGCGGCACCGCATGGAAGCGCGGGAATCCTGCCGATCTCGTGGGCGTACCTGCGGATGATGGGCCCCGACGGGCTGGCCCGCGCGACCGGCGTGGCCGTGCTTGCGGCCAACTACGTGGCGGCCCGGCTGCGCGCCCACTACCCGGTGCTGTACAGCGGCAACAAGGGCCTGGTCGCCCACGAGTGCATCCTGGACCTGCGGCCGCTGACCAAGGCCACCGGCGTCACCGTCGACGACGTCGCCAAGCGGCTGATCGACTACGGGTTCCACGCGCCGACGATGTCGTTCCCGGTGGCCGGCACGCTGATGGTCGAGCCCACCGAGTCGGAAGACCTGGCCGAGCTCGACCGGTTCTGCGACGCGATGATCGCGATCCGTTCCGAGATCTCCTCCGTCGAGTCGTGGGGCGCCGACAACCCGCTGCGGAACGCTCCGCACACCGCCGCGATGGTGACCGCCGACGAGTGGGAGCACCCGTACCCGCGTTCGCTGGCCGCGTACCCATCTGGAGTGGATCGCGCCACGAAGTACTGGCCGCCCGTGCGGCGCATCGACGGCGCGTACGGTGACCGTAACCTCGTCTGCGCGTGTCCTGCGCCGGAGGCGTTCGCCTAGGGATCCGCTTGCGGGCCCCGGTACGCGGGGCCCGCCCGTTCCGGGCGCCGTCGGGATCGCGCCCCGTTCGGGGCGCGCCTTCGGGATCGCGGCGCGGTACCCTGATCGCATGAGCGCGCAGCACACCCGAGCCGAAACCGAGCGGATGCTCGCCGAGGCCGGCATCGCCGTGACGCCCGAGGGCAAGGCCCGGGCGCGCGCCAAGCTGCGCGCCGCGGAGCAGCGGATGACGCCAGAGGCGTGGGAGCGACTCGACGAGCGTTACCGCCGCGCCGACGCCGCGTGACCGAGCCGCCCGTACGGCTCGTCCTGGACGCGACCGCCGTCGCCGCTTACGGTCGGGGCAACGTCGCCGTGGGCGAGATCATCGCGGAGGTCGCCGACGAGGACGCGGCCATAGCCGTACCCGACATCTGCCTGATCGAGGGCGCTCACCAGCTGGACCGGGACGACTGGCACGTGCTCGACCTGCTGCTCGCGCACTCCCATGTCGAGCGGCTGGATCTGCCGCAGGACTGGCGGGACGTGGCTGCCGCGGCACGGTTGTTGGGTTCGACCAGCCGTGCGGTGGCGATGCTGGCGGCGGTGGACCTGCGGGCGTACGTGCTGACGGCCGAGCCGGAAGCGTACGGCGCCGAGGCCGCCCCCGTGATCGGCTTCTGACCACCGCACCACGACCCCGGGCGGATGGTCGGCAAGGCTCCGCGTCAGCGCGGGGTGAGGACGCAGAACTCGTTGCCCTCCGGGTCGGCGAGGCACGTCCACGGGACGTCGCCTTGGCCGAGGTCGATGTCGATGGCGCCGAGGGCCCGCAGCCGGGCCACCTCCGCCGCTTGGTCGTCACCGGGGTACGGGCGCAGGTCGAGGTGGACGCGGTTCTTCACCGTCTTGGTGTCGGGTGTGGGGACGAATTCCAGATACGGGCCCACACCCTTGGCGGAGCGCAGGCTCGCATGATCGTCGGTCACCTCGTGGAGGGTCCAGTCCATCGCCTCGCCCCAGAATCGGGCCATGGCCCGCGGGTCGGCGCAGTCGACCACCACCGCGGCGATCGGTCCGGTGTCCCGGTAGATCTCCCGAGGCTCCAGGACGCAGAACTCGTTGCCCTCCGGGTCGGCGAGAACCGTCCACGGAACGTCGCGCTGGCCGACGTCGGCGGGCGTGGCGCCGAGATCCTGGAGGCGCGCGACCAGGCCTGCCTGATGCGCCGCTGAGATGGTGGCGAGGTCGACGTGCACGCGGTTCTTCACCGTTTTGGGTTCCGGGACGGCGATGATGTCGATGCAGACGGCGGTGGGGTCCGGATAGGTGAAGCCCTCAGGTTCGAGGTTGGTCACGCCGGATTCCTCGCTGGATATGCTCCAGCCGAGCGCCTCCGCCCAGAATCGGCCGAGCGCGGAGTCGTCCCGCGCGTTCATCGCGATCTGAACAAGCCGCAACGCCATGTCGCCGATCTTATGCCAGGTGCTCGCCGTGGCAGATCTTCGGCCGAGGCGGCGGCGCCCAGCGCGCGGTGGCGCCCGGTGCCGCCGACACGAGGGCCAGCGATCAAGGGCATTCGCCGCGATCAAGGGCAACCGCACGCGGAAAGAGATCAAAGCATGTGCGTTCGGCCTTGATCGACGGAAGAGGGGGCGGCGGCGAGCGGCCGCGGCCGGCGCCGGGCACGGACGGCGCGGGGCGGGGCGGGCGCGTGGGGGAGTCCCGCGGAGGTTAGCCGCGGCGGCCGGGGTGTCGAGGGACGACGGTGTCCGTCGAGTGCCTCAGCCCGCGGACAGTGGGGGCGAGGCGGGTGGCATGCTCACTCAGATGGGGCGATGCCGGGTCTTGCCGTGTCAGGCGGCCAGCGCGTGGCGGGCGGGGCCGCGGTGGGGTGCGATGGTGCTGCCGTCGGGAAGGAGCTCGCCGGTGTCTTCGAAGACGATGACACCGTTACACAGCAGGCTCCAGCCCTGCTCGGGGAAGGACGCGACGACTCGTGCGGCCTCCCGGTCGGTAGCTTCAGCGGATGGACAGGGTGTTTGGTGCGGACACATCGGGTTCTCCGGCCGGTGGGGTTGCTGTGTCACGGTTCACATGACCAGTGACGCACGCTACCAAGCGGAACGACACTCCTTCGAGCAGGTTTTGGCGCTTACACGGGAGAATCCCCCCTTCGGATGAGTCGATTCAAGCCGGTTGTCGTGGAAACGCTCCCAAACGAGTCTACCCTCGTCACAGGGCGTCCGTCCTCTTGTTACGGACAGCTCAGGGAGCGCTCTCGCTTTGAGTGGCGGATCAGTGACCCAGGTGATCCCGCTCAGCTTCTCGAAGACTTCCTCGCCGGCAACGGACTGGCGGTGCGTGACGTGGCCGGGATCGGGGGAGCGCACACCGCGCGGTGCGGCGCGTCGGTCTTCGTGTCGGCCGCGGCGGGCGCCCGGATGATCGACGCTCCGGTGGGCCGGCCGAGCCCCGCGCCCGGGGTGCCCGATGTGGTCGCGGTCGTCTACGCCCACGACGAGGCGGCCAGGCCATCCCGAGAGGAGCAGGGGGAGCGGAGGAAGCGGGCGTGGCGGCTCGGGGCGTGGCGGGACAGTTGGACGGCCGGTGAGCACGCCGGTGCCGTCGAGCTTGCGCGGGCCGCGATCGCGCGGGGGGACGTGTACCAGGTCAACGTGGTCGGGCACGCGTCCGCCCCGTACACCGGTGATCCGCTGCCGGCCCTGCGGGCGCTGGCGGGGTTGCCGGGCGCCCGGTACGCCGGGGTGCTGGCCGGGGCGGGCTGGGCGATCGGGTGCGCGTCTCCGGAGACGCTGGTCGAGGTGCGCGGCGGGCGGATATTCACCCGGCCGATCAAGGGCACCCGGCCGGCGACCGCGGCCGGCCGGCGGGAGCTGCTCGCCTCGGCGAAGGAGCGCGCCGAACACATCATGATTGTCGACCTTGAGCGCAACGATCTGGCCCGAATCGCCCGAACCGGGTCGGTGCGGGTCGACGAGCTGTACGTGCTGCGGCGCTGGTGTGACCTGTGGCAGGCGGAGTCGGTGGTGTCGGCCGCTCCGGCCCCCGGGGTGGGCCTGGCGCGGCTGCTGCGGGCGGTGTGCCCGGGTGGCTCGGTCACCGGGGCGCCGAAGTTGTCGGCGCTGCGGGAGATCGCCGCCATGGAGCCGGTCGGGCGGGGCGCCAGCATGGGCGCGCTCGGCTGGATCGGGCCGGACCACATCGATTTGGGGCTCACGATCCGCACCGCGGCGGCCGCTGACGGCCGCGTACACCTGTGGGCCGGTGGTGGGATCACCTGGAGCAGCGACGCGGAGGCGGAGGTCGCGGAGGCCGCCGCCAAGGCCGCCCCGCTCCGCCGTGCCCTCGCGACAGGGGCCTAAGCGCGGCGCCCCCACCATCGGTAAGGCACCCGATACCCTTGCGGTCATGACGATGCGGCCTATCCGCCTGCTTGGGGACGCGGTTCTTCGCAGCCCCGCCGACCCGGTGACCAGCTTCGACGCCGAGCTGCGCACCCTGGTCACCGATCTGCTCGACACGCTGCTGGGCGCTCCGGGCCGGGCCGGTGTGGCGGCGCCGCAGATAGGTGTGAGCGCCCGGGTGTTCGTGTACGACGCGGACGGCCAGGTGGGGCACGTCGTCAACCCGGAGCTGGAGGTGTCCGAGGAGCTGCAGGACGATGACGAGGGCTGCCTGTCGATCCCGGGCCTGTACTTTCCGACGCCGCGCGCGATGCACGCCACCGTGCGGGGCTTCGACCAGCACGGCGAGCCGCTGACCGTGGGCGGCAGCGGCTTCCTGGCGCGGGCGCTTCAGCACGAGACCGACCACCTTGACGGCAAGCTGTACATCGACACCCTGCGCGGCGACACCCGCCGCCAGGCGCTGCGCGAGATCCGCGCAGCGGCCTGGGCTCGGCGGTAGGCATCAGGCGATACCTGAAGGCTCATACCACGAGGATCTGCGGATGGGGATGCCGCAGAAACTCGTGGTGGGAGATGTCCCAACCGTAGGCTCCGGCACGGCCGAACACGAGGATGTCACCCACCCGTAACCGGTCCACCCGCTGGCCGCGGGTGAGCACGTCGCGGGGCGTGCACAGCTCGCCGACCGCGTCGACCTCCGCGTCCTGGACACACGGGCGGGGGTACGGGTGCGGCCAGTCGGGCACCGGCAGCACGGTGAACGGGTGGCTGTAGCCCCACGCCGCCGGCAGCCTGAAGTGGTGGGTGCCGCCGCGCAGCACGGCGAACCACCGACCGTGGGTGTGCTTGAGGTCGAGCACCTCGGCGGCGTACCAGCCGGCGTCGGCGGCCAGCCACCGCCCCGGCTCGAACACCAGGCGCACCCCGTCGGGCGGGACGAGACCGGCGAGTGGGGCGGTGTCGAATGTGGCCGTGCCGGTGTAGTCGACGCCGAAGCCGCCGCCCACGTTGACGTACTCCAGCGCGATGCCCAGGGCGCTGGCGGTGGCCGCGGACCAGCGCAGCGACGAGGCGACGAAGGCCGCGTGCAGGGCGCCGTCGAGGTTGTTGGAGACCGCGTGCAGGTGGAAGCCGACCAGGCGGATGTGGGGGAGGGCACGTGCCAGCGCGACCACGCCGGGCAGCTGCGCCTCGTCGATCCCGAAAGGCGTGGGAGCGCCGGCCATCTGATGGCTCCCCGGCAGCCCGCCGTCGCGCCGGTTGACCCGCAGCGCCACGCTCACCTCAACGTCGGCCGCCGCCGACAAGCGGTGCAGCTCCAGGGCGCTTTCGACGTGTACCAGGGCGCCAGCGGCCACCGCCGCGCGCAGCGAGGCGTCCGTCTTGGCCGGACCGCCGAACGCGATCCGCCGCGCTCCCGCCGCCCGCGCGAGCGCCAGCTCGCCGCCCGACGCCACCTCCAGGCCGTCGGTCGCGGCCGCGAGTGTCGCCACCACGTCCGGGTGGCCGTTGGCTTTGACCGCGTACAGCACCTCGGCGCTCGAAGGCAGCGCTGCCTTCAACGTGGCGGCGCGGGAGCGGAGCACCTCCCGGTCGTACACGTACGCGCACACCGGCCGCACGGCACCGGTCAGGGCGGCGCGCACCCGGTCAGGCGGCATGCAACGGGTTCCGTACCGGGATGTACACGTCGCCGCCCTCGACCAGCCGCATCCGCACAAGGGCCTTGTGGGGCACCCGCGGCGCCGTCAGAGCCGCGTGGTCGGCGGCAGCCGCGGCGGCGGTGCGCGGGTCGGCCAGGAGCGGCTCGTAGGCCTCGTCGACGACGCCGCGGATCAGCCGCCAGGCGGCCGCCTCGTCCAGGCCGTACCCGTCGCCCAGGCGGATCACCAGCTCGCCGAGGTGCGCCTGGAACGCCGTGTAACCCAGCTTGGCCCGCATCACCGCGGGGTCGTCGGTGCCCACCACCGAGCCGGGCCACAGTGACAGCGACACCCCGGCCGCGGCGAGGCGGGGCCGCAGCACCCGCAGCCCCGCCAGATCGCGCAGGGCGAGCCGGTGCGGGGCACCGCCGACGAACAGGGGCAGGCAGTTCTGCAGGTGCGCTTCGAGGGCGATCCCGTAGCGGGTCTGCAGGCGCAGCAGCGGCGGCAGTAGCAGGCGGGCGTAGGCCTCCAGCCAGGCCAGGGGCCCGCGCCCGTACTCGTCGACCAGGCCGGCCACCACGAGCGGAAGCGCGCCGCCGGGCACGACCCGCTCGCCGGCGGCGAGGCGGCCGTCGAGTCCGGTGCGGACGATCGCGGACACGTCGCGGCCTGTCCCGGAGGGCACGGCCGCCCCGGCGGTCTCGGCGAGCAGCAGCACGCGCTCTTCGCCGGACAGCAGCTCATCGAGTACCGCCGACAGCGCCGGCCCGTTGCGGGTGCTGGCCACCGAGATGGTGCGGCGTGTCGAGGTGACCTGGATGTCCAGGGACACCTTCAGGTAGCGGCGGTGGCCGTCCGCGGCGGGCGGCAGCAGCAGGGTGCGCAGCGCGGCGGTGGGCGCGGCCGGCAGTTCGGCGTCCAGCACCCGCAGCGCGCCGGACTCGACCAGGTCGGCGTACCGGTGGCGCAGCACCGCGTCGCGCTGCCAGGCGTGCACCGGCTGGATCAGGTACCCGGGCGGCGGCGCCGGCACCTCCGGGTACCCGGACAGGGCCGCGCCGAGGTCGTCGCCGGTGTGCCGGTCGGCCCGGACCGCGACGAACCCGATCGTGGTCTGGCCGGCTTCGAAGTCGTGGGCGAGCACGTCCTCGACCTCCCAGCCCAGCCGGGTGCGCCCGCACGGGTGCAGGTTGTGCCCGTCGACGGCCAGCCGCTCCGCGGCGAGCGCGTCCGCGTCGGGGCCACCGGTCAAAGGGGACGGTGGCCGCGCGTACGCGATGGCGAGGTTGACGGCGGCGTCGGCGAGTTCAGCGGCGAGCTGGTGGTCGCGCAGCGCCGGCGGCAGCAGCTCGACGGGGTCGGCCGGTACCTCGTCGAACTCCACCCGGTCGAAGCCGTGCGACCGGCCGCGCCCGGCGTGCCGGGCGCGGGCGCCGCCGATGTCCTCGCGGCACAGCGCGCCGAGCAGCCGCCGGCCGACGGCCTGGGCGGCCCGGGGGAGCGCGGCCCGGAAGGGGCCGACCAGCTCCGGCGCCAGCACCGCCAGGTGCGACTCGGCGTGCCCGGCGGCGTCGCGGACGGTGCCCGGCCGGAACGCGCAGGTACTCAGGACTGGGCTCAACGCATGCCTGCCAGGGGGTTCGGGAGGGACGCCCACACGTCGGTGAGCGGGTCTGCCGCGAGGCGCATTGCGGTGGTCGCCTTCACGGGAAGGCTAGCGCGGAAGATCGACTGATCGTTGGTGACCGCCGCCACCCGCGCCCACAGCCGTTCCGGGGCGATGCCGTGCACGCGCCCGAACGCGGCCACCTGCTCGGCGACGACCCCGCTCAGCGCCGCGGCGAACAGCTTGTCGCGCAGCTGGTCAGGGTTGTCGGTGACCAGGTCTCCGCGTACCGGTGGCGGGTCGACGCCGTGTGCGCGCAGCCGGGCGGGGCTGATCCGCACGCCGCCGACGTCCCGGTAGAGCAGGCGTGCCGGGCGGCCGTCGCGGAGCACGATGAGCGTGTTCTGGCCGTGCGCCTCCAGGGCGGCGCCGCGTGCGAGGAGGGTGAGCAGCGGCGGCAGGAACACGCGCGCCAGGGCGGCGAAGAACTTTTCGGGGTCGGCGGCGTCCGGTGCGCCGCCGAGGCCGGCCAGGGGCACCGCCGTCTCGCCGGGCGCGAGCGCGGGGGCGAGCCGCCGCACGTAGGCGAGGCTCCGCGACGGCGCTCCGTCGACGAGGACGGCGCCGGCGCGGTCCTCCCGCAGCACCTCCAGTCCGGTGCCGTGCGCGAGGTGGGCGAGCAGCGCCGACACGACCGGTCCGTTGTGGACGGCCGCCGGCGAGACGGTACGCACCGCGGAGGTCATCTGCACGTCGACGGCGGTCTTGAGGTGGTACCCGGGCACGGCCAGGGTGCGCAGCGACATGAGCGGCCGCGCGGGCAGCGTGCCGGCCGGCGTGAGCCAGGGGTACGCGTCGAGCACGTGCGCGTACTGCCAGGGGTGCACGACGAGGCGGGGCGGGGCGTCGCCGTGCCACCGGTCGGGAGGAACGTCCACCAGGCGCAGGTGTACAACGGGGCGGTGCTCGGGCGCGTAGGCCAGGACCTCGGCGGTGGACATGCCGAGGCGGGTGCGGCAGCAGGGGTGCAGCGGGTGGCCGTCGACGACGCTCTGCTCGGTGCTCGCGAGGTCGCTTGTGGAAGCGGGGCTCGCGTTGGCGCGGGCCAGGGCCAGGTTGGCGACGCTGTTGTCGACCTCGACCGCGAACCGCTCTTGGTGGAGCACGCCCCGGACCAGCGCCGCCGGGTCGGTGTACCCGCCGACGGTGAGGCCGTCCGGGGCCGGCGCGTACGGCTCGGCGGCGTCGGCCGGCCCGGTCAGGCGGTGCCCGGCGACCGTCACGGTGAGCCGTCCACCGTGGACCTCGCGGCCGGTCACGCCGGGGATGGGCTCGCGGGCGAGGGCTCCCCACAGCCGGCCCAGCACGGCGGCCCGCGCGCCGGGCAGTGCCGCCAGGTACGGCGCGACCAGCCCTGGCCGGTCGTCGCGCAGCGCGGCGAGGGTGCTGTCCGGGTCGGGCGTGAACCGGTGGAGCGCTCCGGCCCGCGGCGGCGACGAGTCGTGAATGGACCCCGACATCCTCGCCTGCTACGACCGCGAGCCGGAGACGGACCGACTGGCCTGGCGGCCGGGCGTCATCGAACGGGTGCGCACCCAACACATTCTCAGTCGCGTCCTGCAGTCGCCGCCCGGGAGGGTGCTTGACGTGGGCGGCGCCACTGGCGTGTGCGCGACCTGGCCGGCCGCCGGAAAGTCACAAACTAGCATCCTAGGACGCCGTACAGGGTGTGGCACGGGTCGCACATCACACGAAACGGCCATACAAAGCACGGCTAACGACGCGAACCGGCTTTGGGAGCGGTGCGGGGTGATCAAAGTCCCGAAATCTGCTTGACACGCCGAAATGCCGGCGTGTCCTGGGACTTTGATCATGAGTGGGGGTACGCGCTCGGAACCCACGAAGCGACCGGTAGGAGGAGCGGCGCTGCGTGCAGGGCTAACGACGCGGTTAGCGGCCGCGGTGGCGGCGGAGCCAGATGCCGGCGGCGCCTATGAGGATGAACAGGAGCATCGCGTAGACGAGGCCTTTGAAGAGCACAGCCAACCTTCTCACAAGGGGGTGGGGCCGGGTCAGTACCATGCGCCGGTGGACGAACCCGTACGGCTGGCTGTCGACCTGGGCACCACGCACACCGTCGCGGTGGTGCGGCGCGGCGGGCAGCAGCCCCGGGCGCTTTTGTTCGACGGTACGCCGTTGCTGTCGTCAGGGGTGTTCGTCGACGCGGAAGGCGCTCACCATACGGGCCGGGACGGGCAGCGGCTGGGTGCGGCGCAGCCGGAGCGGTTCGAGCCACATCCGAAGCGGCGGGTCGACGAGGGCACGGTGCTGCTGGGCGAGCACGAGGTGCGGGTCGAGGAGTTGCTGGCGGCGAGCCTGCGCCGGGTGGGTGACGAGGCCCGTACGGCCGGGGTGGATCCGGTGGGTGGCACGGTGTTGACGTGTCCGGCTGACTGGGGGCAGCCGCGGCGCAACGTGTTGCGGGCGGCGGCGTGGCGGGCCGGGTTGGGCGAGGTGCGGCTGCTGGACGAGCCGATCGCGGCGGCGACGTATTGCGTGCAGGTGTTGGGTCAGCAGGTGGCGCCGGGGCAGTGCCTGGGGGTGTTCGACTTCGGCGGCGGCACGTTCGACGTGGCGGTGGTGCGGCGGGAGCCGGCGGGGCTGCGGGTGCTGGCGACCGGTGGCCTGGACGATCTGGGTGGCCTGGATGTCGACAGCGCGTTGGTGGCGCATCTGGGGCAGCTGGTGGCGGTCGGCGATCCGGCGTTGTGGCATCGGTTGGGTGCGCCGGCGGATTCGGGGCAGCGGCGGGATCGGCAGGCGTTCTGGTCGGAGGTGCGGGCGGCGAAGGAGATGCTGTCCCGGTCGAGTGCGGCGCCGGTGCATGTGCCGGGGCGGCCGGAGCCGATGCACCTGACCCGTGAGGAGTTGGAGCGGGTGGCGGGCCCGCTGGTGGCGCGGGCCGTGGACGAGACACGGCGGGTGTTGCAGCGGTCGGGTGTGCAGCCGGGTGAGCTGGGCGGGCTGCTGCTGGTGGGCGGGGCGAGCCGGATGCCGCTGGTGGCGAGCCGGCTGCACGCGCGGCTGGGTGTGGCGCCGTCGGTGCCGGAGCAGCCTGAGCTTCCGGTGGCGTACGGGGCGATGGTGCATGTGATGGCGTCGCAGCCGGCGACGGCCGAGGCGGGGTTGGCGCCGTACCCGGTGTCGGGCCCTATCGGGACGGGGTCGCCCGCGACGGCGTATCCGGTATCGGCGCCGTTCCCGCCTGGGCCTGCGAGCGGGCCGATCGGTGCGGGGTTTGCCACCGGTCCGGTGAGTCCACCGATGCCGCCGCCGCCTGCGCCGATGCCGGTGAAGGTGAAGCGGCCGCTGCGCCGCGCGCTGCTGGTCGCGATGGTGTTCACGCTGGTCGGCGGGTTGGTGGCGGGTGTGGTGACGGGTGCCCGTTGGCTGATCCGGACCATCGAGAACGGCAACCTGACTATCGGCAGTGGGCCTGGCGGGCTCGGCGTCGGTGGCGATGGGAACGGCGGCGACGGTGAGCTGGCGACGGTGCACACGGTGGGGTTGAAGCGGGACGGCGCCGCCGGGGTGGCCGTTGTGGGCGACAGCGTGGTGTACGCGGTGGCGGGCGGCGGGTCGACGGAGGTGGTGTCGCTGCCCGGCGGTGGCGGTGGGGCGAGGTGGACGAAGACGGTGCCGATCGAGCCGGCCGGTATCCAGCTGACGGCGGTTGGTGACCTGGTGGTGCTGGACGGCGAGGACTCGGGCACCGACGGCGGCGACAACGTGCGGGCGGTTTTGTCGGCGGCGGATGGCAAGCTGCTGTGGAAGAGGAAGTGGGAGAAGCGCCGGGATGTCGCCTATGTGGGCACGGACGCGCTGGTGGAGCTGCAGGACTCGTTCACGGCGAACGCGGTGCTGCGTGTCGACCTGCGCAACGGGCGCGACAAGTGGAAGCGCACCGGCGGCGACGACACCCTGGTGATCGACGACCATCGGATCGAGCCGGTGCGGCAGTGGCCGGACGGTAAGGGCGACGGCGAGCTGCCGGGTGCGAAGGGGGCATTGTTCGACGTGTTCACGGCCACGCCGGACGCGGTGGTAGAGCTCGACGAGGGCAGCGGCAAGGGGTGGCTGGTCGACACCTCCAACGGCAAGACGAAGGGCAGCGGGTCCCTGCCGATCGGCAACGAGCAGTGGACGGTGTACGGCGGCCTGGTGATCGGGTTGCAGAACGATGAGACGTCGGGTGGGAAGGCAGTGCTGGCCGGGTACCGGCTGCCGTCGTTCAAGAAGGCGTGGACGTATCCGCTGACGAGCGGCTTCGACGTGGAGAAGATCAAGCCGTGTGGGCAGCATCTGGTGTGCATGGCGGTGGACGAGCCGGAGAACGACAAGACGATCGCCGTGGATGTGCGCACCGGTGAGCAGGCGTGGAAGGTCGACGTCGAGTGGCAGCACGACGAGGGCTGGTACGCGACCGGTGACCGGCTGGTGTTCGGTGACGCGACGTTCGACACGGTGACGGACGCGAAGATCCTCAAGGGCGATGGGTCGGCGGCTGGCCAGTACCCGCGGTTTTCGCAGGTTCTCGCGACGCGGGGCGGGCGGATGGCGGTGCAGGACGGGCGGGTGGAGGGCTCGGACGTGGTGATGCAGGTGTACGCCACGGAGATCGGCACTGGGAAGTCGACGAAGGCGGTCGACATCGGTACCGACCCGGCCGACCAGGTGATGATCGGCGGCGACCTGCTGGCGGTGGTGACCAAGGACCGCCGCGTCCTCGTCCTGAAGATCAAGTCGTTCGGTTAGCCCTTCCAGGGGCGTAGGCGGGGCCACCAGCCGGGCACGGCGCGGCGGTACTCCTCGTACTGGTCGCCGAAGCGGCGGCGCAGTGCCGGCTCCTCGTGCCAGCGGGCGAACGCCATCATGACGGCGCCCGCCACAACGGCGTACCCGAAAAGGACCTGGCGGCCCAGCAGGAGAGCCTGACCGGCGATCGCGGCCAGGACCGCGATGTACATCGGGTTGCGCACGTGCCGGTAGAGGCCGCCCACGACGAGCCGTTCGGTGGGCGCGACCGGCGCTGGCGTGCCTGCGCCCTCGGCGACGAACCGCACGAACGCGTGCATCAGCACCACCCCGGCCGCGGCGGTGAGCAGCCCGCCCGCCGCACGCACGGCGGGCGGCGCGCTGCCCGCCTGCCAGCCGGTCAGCCACCACGGCACCAGCCCGGCGACGACGCCGGGCGCGAGGGCGAAGAACACGGCGCTGCCGGTCGCGGCCGCTGCTTTACGCATCGAGGATCGCCTCCGCGGCGGCGGCGGGCCCGTCGAGGGCGGCATACGCCTTGTGTACGTGGGCGGCCGCCTCCCGGTAGGACGGGTCGGCGAGGATGCGGGCGGCGTCGGCGGCGGCGCGGGCCGGGGTGGTGCGGCGGCCGGCGCCGAGACGTTCGAGGAGGGCGAGGTTGAGGTCCTGCTCGGGTTGCAGGGGGACGCCGAGCACCGGTGTGCCGGCGGCCATGGCGGTCTGCACGCTGCCCTGACCGCCGGCGGTGACGGCGAGCGCCACGCGGGGCATGACGAGGTGGCTGGGCAGGATGCCGGCGACGGTGACCCGGTCTGTTTGGAGATCGGTCAGGTCGTGGACGGTGGCGGCGACGAGGATCTTCGTGTTCTTCGGCAGCGCGTCGATGAGGGCGCGGACGAGGGCCGGGGGAGAGGAGTTGACCGCCACGTACACGACCGGGTCGTTCCCGTCGAGGAACGCGTCGACGGCCGGGGGGAGTGGCATGTCCAGGTGCGCGAACAGCGGGCCGGTGTAGCGCAGTCGGGTGCCGGGTCGGTAACCCCGGCCCGGTCGCCACGCCTCCAGGTCGGCGGGTGCGACGCCGAGGACGTCGGGGGATTCGGGTACCAGGCTGAGGTCGCCGAGGACGAGGGCGGCGAGGCTGGGTACGGGCTCGACGCCGAGGCGTGCGGCGACCCGGTTGAACCCTCCACAGTAGAAGCGGACGCGGGGTGGGGCGGCGTTGACCAGCCAGCGGGGAAGGCCGCGCATGGGTGGCAGGAGGCGGCGTTCGAACGCGGGCGGCACCCAGCTGCCGGCGTGCTCGGTGACCAGCCTGACGCCGGCCAGGCGGGTGGACAGTGTCGTGGTGAGGGTGAACCCGGTGACGGCTGTTGTTATCTGATTGGCCCGGAAGTAGTCGGCCTCGGCGGTGGCGTACTCGTACAGCTCGTCGTCGCTGTACATGCTCTGCCGGACCGGGCCGACGCCGAGTTCGTCGCGCAGGAAGCGGGCGCACCGGGCGGCGGTCATCGGTGGGCCTATCTGGTCGTAGGGGACGGCGGCGGCGCGCAGCAGGTGCTCGTAGGTGCCGCCGTGGGTGGCGACCCGCACCGGGGCGCCCCGCGCGCGCAGCGCCCGGTAGATCTCCAGCATCCGGGAGACGGCGGACAGGTAGCCGCAGTGCGGCACGAGGCAGATCACTTAGGTAATATATTGCGTATGTCGAAGGTGTGGAAGTCCCCGGACCTGGAACCGCCGGTACGCGCGTTCCGAACCGTCCTCGCGCTCGCCCAGCGGCTGCGCTACCAGATGGACGACCGGCTGCGCGCCGACGGCCTCACCACCCAGCAGGCGGCGCTGCTCACCGTCGTCCTCGCCCTGGGACAGCCGTCGGCGAGCGAGGCGGCCCACGCCCTCGGCAGCACCCACCAGAACGTCGCCCAACTCGTCGCCGCCCTCCGACGCAAGGGCTTCCTGGAAGTGCGGCCCGACCCGGCCGACCGGCGCCGCAAGCTGCTCGCCGCCACACCCGCCAGCGACGCCTACTGGAAGGCCCGCGACCAGGGCGACCTCGCCGCGGTGGCGTCCTGGTTCGCCGTCCTGTCACCGTCCGAGGTGGACACGCTCTGCGAGCTGGCCGACCGCGTGCTGGAAGGCCTTCAGAAGAACTTCACAGGTACCTGACAGGTTTCCCGACATCCTTTTGGGATCCTCCGCCGTCTAGTGGTCAGGACCAAGAATCGAGATCACGGGAGGCCCTCACATGACCATGACCGGTCCGGCCGTACGGCATCCTGGCACCGCGATGACCGCGGACCAGCGCGCGCAGTTCGAACGCGACGGCTACCTGGTCGTGCCGGGTGTGCTCGACGCGGACGAGGTCGCCCACTACACCGAGGCGATCGACCGGGTCTACGAGCGGCACACGCGGGAGGGTGAGGGCCTGCACCTGCGGGGCGCCGTGCAGAGCTGCCCGGAGCTTGCGCCGCTGATCGACCATCCGAAGATGTTCGGCCTCGTGTGGTCGATCCTGGGCTGGAACGTCCACATCTACCACTCGCACCTGGACGTGCACCCGACCGTGTCGGCGGAGCGGCCGTTCCGGTTCGAATGGCACCAGGACGGCGGCCGGCAGAACCGCGAGATCGAGACGCACCCGCGGCCGAGGATGTCCGTGAACGTCGCCTACTGGCTGTCGGACGTGTCGGTGCCCGGACGCGGCAACCTCAAGGTGGTGCCGGGCAGCCACACCACCGACTGGATCGCCGGCCCGCCCAGCCGCAACGTGCCGTGGCCCGACCCTGAAGACGCCATCCACGTCACCGCCAACGCCGGCGACGTGGTCTTCTTCGACCGGCGGATCTGGCACGCCCGCTCCGAAAACCACTCGCCGATCACCCGCAAGGCGGCGTACTTCGGGTACACGTACCGGTGGGTCCGGGCCCGGCAGGAGCTCACGCGGGAGCTGCCGGGGCTCAGCCCGGTGCAGCAGCAGCTGCTGGGGGCGTTGGGCGCCACCGACGGCGACCACGCGTGGGGACACGCCCCGCACGGGGTGCCGCTGTACACGGTGCTGCGCGAGACCGGCAACCTCGACCCGGGTTTCCCGCCGCTGAAGCCGTAACGCTCCGCCGCTGGAGACCCGGCCTTCCGCCGCACCCCAGCGCTCAGGTTGACATAATGTACATTATCGAACAAGCAGAAGCCGGGGCCGGTCCCCGGCTTCTCCCCGTCCCTCGGCCTGTCCCTCGGCCTGTCCCTCGGTGTGCTTCATCCGGTGTGGACCCTGCGTGTCGGTAGACGTTGTCGGACCCGGCTGGTAGGAAGCTGTCATCAAACACGTGTACGGAAGAGGTCGCGCGATGGCAGGGTTGTCCCACGACGAGCTTGAGTCGATCCGCGACACGCTCGCGGCGGGTCGCAAGCCGCGGGTGATGTTCACCGACTCCGCCGGGCAGATCGCCGGTCAGATCGGTCAGGTGACCGATCTGACCGATCCCGAGGCGTCCGACGAGTGGGTGGTGGTCCGGTTCGGCCGCGACGAGCTGCCCTTCTCCCCCGCCGATTTGACGATCCCGCCGCGGGGCGCCAAGGCGGCCGCGGCGCGGGCGAAGAAGGCGGCGTCCGAGCCGGAGCCCGACCCGGTTCCGGCACCAGAGTTCAAGATCACCAGGACGCCGGTTCCGGCGCCCCGCAAGGAGGCCAAAGTGAGCACTGTGGACGCCCCCGCGAGCCAGCCCGCCCCGGCGCCCGCCGACAAGCCGCGTAAGGCCGCCGGCAAGGCGGCCAAGCCGAAGGCTCTCGCCGGCCTGACCGTCACCTTGGCCTACACCGACGGCGAGTGGACCGTCGCGGCCACCCAGGGCACCAAGTCCCTGGCCAAGCCGTACGTGGTCAAGCCGATCGAGGCGCTGAAGATCGTTGGGCTGGTCGACGTGCCGGGCGTCAAGGAGGCCGTCGAGCAGATCCTGGCCGCCGAGCGCAGCGAGGCCGAGCAGCAGGCGGAGAAGCTGCGCGCCGAGCTGGCCGAGATCGAGGCGCGCCTGGCCGAGCTGCGCGACGCGGGGTGAGCGAGGGTGGCCAGCTGGGCTCAGGTGGAGGCGGAGGCACCGGAATTCGCGGCGGCGGCGCGGCGCCTCTTCGACGCGCACAAGCACAAGACCCTCGCCACGCTGCGCCGTGACGGTTCGCCGCGGATCAGCGGCACCGAGGCGCAGTTCCGCGACGGCGAGCTGTGGTTCGGGGGCATGTGGCGTTCGCGTAAGGCCCTTGATCTGCGGCGCGATCCACGGTTCGCGCTGCACAGCGCCAGCGTCGACCCCGACGAGGGTGACCCGGCGGGCTGGCCCGGCGACGCGAAGCTGTCCGGCCGGGTCGAGGAGATCACCGACCCGGCGCGGGTGGCCGAGCTCAACGAGGGCCCGCCGGGCCCGTCGCACCTGTTCCGCGCCGACGTCACCGAAGTGGTGCTGACGAAGGTCGGCACCCCCGCCGACCACCTGGTCATCCAGCTATGGCGCGAGGGCCAAGGCCTCCACACCTTCAAACGCACCTGACCCTCCTCCCGCCCCTTCTTTTCGTCGATCAAGGGCAAACGCACGCGGTTCGATCTCTTTTCCGCGTGCGTTTGCCCTTGATCCCTGCGAATGCCCTTGATCGGCGCGGCGGGGTGCCGGTGTAGCCCCGCGAACTGCCGCCAACGGCGCGTGGCACAGGCGGTGCCCGGCCGGCCGTCCGCCCTCGGCGGCGGCCTGGCGGCGGCGTTTCTGGCCTGGCCAGCGCCAGCGCGGCGACCGCCGCCAGCGCCCGCCGGGTTCGCCCTGCCCCGCGCCCTCGCGGCGGTCGCCGCGCTGGCGCGAAGCCCGAACGACGCCAGGTCGTTCGGGTCGGCGGCGGCGTCGAGCGGGCCCGCCTCCTGCGTCGCATCGCCCGCCATGAGTCGCCAAGATCTGGCGGCACGGAAAGAGCGCGGCGCGCCTGCGGACCGGCGGCGCGGCAAGAAGCACGCCGCGCCGCCAGCGCGCGAGGCGCCGCGCTGCCGCTCGCCGGCGGACAGCCGGCCGATGCCGACCCTGTCGAACAATGCGGGCCGACGCGGCCTGGCGCGCCCCGGCGATGGCCGCACCGGCCCGCCATGGCCGCGATCAAGGGAGATCGCGTCGATCAAGGGCAAACGCACGTGGTTTTGAGATCCAACCGCGTGCATTCGCCCTTGATCGACGGAAAGAGGGGCGGAAGGGGGCGGAAAGGAGGGCGGGGCGGTGGGGGTGGGGTGGGTTAGTCGGGGATGTGGGAGATGTCTATGCGGCGGCGGAAGATCCAGTAGGTCCAGGACTGGTAGAGCAGGACCAGTGGGGCGAAGAACAGGGCCACCCAGCTCAGGATCCGCAACGTGTACGGGGTGGCGGCGGCGTTGTTCACGGTCAGGCTGTGGGCGGGGTCGACGGTCGAGGGAAGCACGTCCGGGTACAGGCCGGTGAACAGGGTCGCCACCGCCAAGGCGATGCCGGTGGCGGTACCCAGAAATGCCCACCCCTCGCGGCCTCGCCGGTTGGTGATCAGGGCGCCCACCAGCGCGGCGACCGCCGCGAGGGCGCAGAGCAGGGCGAGTCCGGCGGGCGCTGTCCAGGCCAGGAACGCCGCTGTCAGACCGGCGGCGGCGATCCCCAGACGGCCGGCGATGACGTTGGCGCGGGCGCGGATGTCGCCGGTGGTCTTCAGGGCGAGGAACACCGCGCCGTGCGTGACGAACAGGGCGAGGGTGGTCAGGCCGCCGAGCAGCGCGTATGGGTGGAGCAGGTCGAGCAGGCCGCCGGTGTACTCGTGGTCGGCGTCGAGGGGCACGCCACGGGCGATGTTGGCGACCGCTATCCCCCACAGCACCGCCGGCGTCAGCGAGCCGAAGAAGATCGCGGTGTCCCAGCGGGCCTTCCAGCGCGGGTCGGGGCGTTTGCCGCGGTACTCGAAGGCGACCCCGCGCAGGATCAGTGCCACGAGGATCAGCAGTAGCGGCAGGTAGAAGCCGGAGAACAGGGTGGCGTACCACTCGGGGAACGCGGCGAACATGGCCCCGCCCGCGGTGATGATCCAGACTTCGTTGCCGTCCCAGACGGGGCCGATGGTGTTGATGAGGACGCGGCGTTGCTTGTCGTCGCGGCCGAGGACGGGCAGCAGGATGCCGACGCCGAAGTCGAAGCCTTCGAGGACGAAGTAGCCGACGAACAGGGCGGCGACGAGCGCGAACCAGACGGTGGTGAGCTCCATGGCGGCGGTCCCTAGTAGGCGAAGGCGAGCGGACGGTCTTCCTCGGACGGCGCGGGCGCGGCCACGTCGGGCAGGCCCGCTTTCGCGTACCGGAGCAGGAGCTTGACCTCGACGGCCGCGAGCGCCGCGTAGAGGAGCGTGAAGGCGGTGAACGAGGTCAGCACCTCGGTCAGTGAGACGCTGCGGGATACGCCGTCGCGGGTGAGCATCTCCCCGAAGACCAGCCACGGCTGGCGGCCCATTTCGGTGAAGACCCAGCCGCTGATGTTGGCCAGCAGCGGCAGTACCGGCAGGATCAGGGTCGAGCGCAGCAGCCAGCGGTTGGTGGGGATACGACCGCGGCGCTGCGCCCACAGGGCGATCAGGGCGATGAGGGCGCCGGCCATGCCGAGGCCGATCATGAGGCGGAACGTCCAGTACGTGACGGGGATGACGGGGCTGTAGTCGCCGGGGCCGTACTGGGCGGTGTACTGGGCCTGTAGGTCGTTGATGCCGTGGACGGTGCCGTTGGGGTCGCCGGTGCCGAGCCACGACAGCAGGTACGGGATCTTGAGGGCGAAGATTTCGCGGCTGCCGTCGAGGGTGCCGACGGTCAGGACGGAGAACGCGGCGGGCTGTTCGGTCTGGTACAGGGCCTCGGCGGCGGCCATCTTCATCGGCTGTACGTCGGTCATGATTTTGCCTTGGGTGTCGCCGGTGATGGCGACGGTGGCGGCGGCGACCAGGGTGACCCAGGCGCCGAGCTTGACGGCGGGGCGGAACTCCTCGGTGCGGTGCCGCATCAGGTGCCACAGGCCGACGGCGGTCATGAGGGCGCCGGCGACGAGGAACGCTCCGGCGATGGTGTGCGGGAACGTGATCAGGGTGACCTTGTTGGTGAGTACGGCCATGAAGTCGGTGAGCTCGGCGCGGCCGGTGTCGGGGTTGACGCGGTAGCCGACCGGGTTTTGCATCCAGGAGTTGGCGGCGAGGATGAAGTAGGCGCTGACGGTGGAGCCGATGGCCGCGATCCAGATGCAGGCGAGGTGGACGCGTTTGGGGAGCCGGTCCCAGCCGAAGATCCACAGGCCGAGGAACGTGGATTCGAGGAAGAACGCGAGCAGTGCCTCGATGGCCAGGGGTGCGCCGAAGATGTCGCCGACGAAGCGCGAGTAGTCGCTCCAGTTCATGCCGAACTGGAATTCCTGCACGATTCCCGTCACGATGCCCATGGCGAAGTTGATCAGGAAGAGCTTGCCGTAGAACTTGGTCAGGCGCAGGTAACGTTCGTCGCCGGTGCGCAGCCAGATGGTCTGCAGGACGGCGACGAGCGTGGACAGGCCGATGGTGAGGGGGACGAAGAGGAAGTGGTAAACGGTGGTGACACCGAACTGCCAGCGGGCGACATCGAGCGCGTCCACGCGAACCCCTCTCGTACTACGTCTCGTAGTAATACTACGGGATGTCGTAGAGGACTTCAGAAGGTGGCCCGTGTGGTCCTCGCCGCATTCGCCCGGCTGCGCGTCACCGGCGAGGTGCCCGACGGGCCGGTGATCCTGGCCGCCAACCACATCAGCCCCGTCGACCCGGTCGTGCTGATGGCCGCCTGCGACGCCATCGGGGTCGCGCCCCGGATCATGGCCACCGCCGGGGTGTTCCGGGCGCCTCTGCTCGGCACCGTCGTCCGCCGCGCCGGATACCTACAGGTCGCCCGCGGCACCGCCTCGGTCACGCAGGCGCTGCACGACGCCATCGAGGCGGTCGCCGGCGGCGACCCGGTGCTCATCTACCCGGAAGGGCGCATCGGGCTCGACCCCGGCCTGTGGCCCGAACGAGGCAAGACCGGCGTGGCGCGGCTCGCCGAGGCCACCGGCGTACAGGTCGTGCCGGTCGCCCAGTGGGGTGCCCACGAGGTGGCGCCGTACGCGGCGCCGAAGGGCGCGGTGCGGGGCTTGGCGCGGTCGGTGGTGCGCCGTCCACAGGTGAGTGTCCACTTCGGTCCGCCGTTGACGCTCGCGGGTGCCGGCTCGCCGCGGGAGGCGACCGACCGGGTGATGGACGCGATCGCCGCCGCGCTGCTCCCCCTACGCGCGGCGGAGCCCGACACGCCGAGATGGCACGACCCGACCCGCCCGACGGACACCAGCCGCTCCCGCTGAGCGGCGGGTCAGCGGCGGTTGCGCAGGTACGCCAGGACCGCCTCGCGGGTCGTTCGGACACCCAGCAGCTGGCGGGCCTGGGCAATGCGGCGGTTCGCGGTGCGCAGGGACAGGAACTCGGCCGCCGCGGCCGCCGCAATCGTCTCGCCGTTCGCGAGCCGCTCCAGCAGCGCCCGCTGCTCCGGCACCAGCTGCCCCACCAGGTCGCCCTCGCCCGGCTCGGGGTCGGCGTCGGCCGCACGGTACACCGGGCCGAGCCGCCCCAGATCCGCCACCAGAGCCCGCCCCACGTCACCGACCGCGTCGGTGATCGCCACGACGCCGGCGCCGCGGGCGGCCGCCATCACCACCAGGTGGACGGTCTCCAGGTCCGGCACCCGCCCGTACAGCACCAGCCGCGCCCCGGCCACGTCCCAGCCGCCGTCGGTCAGCGCGAACCCTTCCCGGGTGGACCAGCCGGCGCGGGCCAGCCGGCGCAGCACCGATGTGGCGTCGCTGGCACTGGGTACCACGTACCGGGGAACGTCGTTCGGGCCCGTCATTGCGAACCCCCGAGTCGCGCGGCCGCCTCAGTCCGCGTACGAGCCCCCAGTTTGCGCATGCCCGACCGGATGTGTGTCTCCACCGTCTCGGCGGAGATGCCGAGCTGTCCGGCGATCCGGCGGGTCGGCTCACCGGCCGCCACCAGCCGCAGCACATCGCGTTCCCGGTCGGTCAGCTCGCCACCGGAACGAGGTCCGCGCTGGTCACGACGCACCGCGTGGCGGCGCAGCGCCCGCCGCGCCCGCCCCAGCAGCACCACCAGACCGGCCCGCTCCGCCAGGGCCTCGGCGGCCAGCAGCGGCGGCACCGCCCGGGCCGGGTCGCTCTCGTGCAGGCCGCGGGCCAGCAAGCAGCGCACCTCCTCGCGGACGGCCAGGTCGTGCCAGGCAGCCGCGGCCTGGTCGAAGTCGCCGGCGCCCGCCCACGCGGCCAGGGTCGCCCGCACCGGCGCCAGGCCACCCTCAGCTGCCGAAAGGGCCGGCGTGGCGGCCCCGTCGTACGCCGCCCACCGCGCGGTGATCCGGCGCAACCCGTCGACCAGCGGCGGCGCGCCCGGCGCGAACCCGGCCGCCGCCCGGTCCGGCTGCCCGTCCAGCCAGGCCGCCTCCCGGCCCACCCAGTCCAGCAGCGCCGCCACCGACGGCGGCCCGGTCGGCGCGCCAGCGAGGCGGGACCGGGCCGGTGCGAGCAGCCCACCGTCGGCCTCCACCAGGCAGGCGGCCGCGATCGCGTATCCGCGCGCCAGCACCGGCAGCGTCCGATCCGTCAGATCACCGGCACGCCGCAGAACGGCATCTGTGCCCACCGGTCCAGACTCCGCACCGCTCCGCTCGCGAACGGCCCCAGCGCCACGCAACGCGGTGCACCACAGCTCCGCCGCCAGGAAGCGCGTCTGCCAGCTGTACGCCATGTCGGCCGCGCAGGCGGCGGCCGCGTTGGCGGCGGTCTGCGCGGCCTCCGCCAGCCGCCCGTCCGCCGCGAGGGTCTCGACCAGCAGCCACGCGCTCCACCGGGCCGCCAGCAGGTCACCGGCCGCGCCAGCGGCGGCGGCCGCGGACGCCAGGGCGTACTCCCAGCCTTCGGCCCGCTCGGCGGCGCGCACCGCCGCGAGGGCCGCGCGCAGGCCGGCGTGGGTGGGCGGGTCGCCGTGCCGGGCCGCCA